>CAZRUT010000218.1:0-2619 GCA_964603215.1 uncultured Nitratifractor sp. | reverse complement strand
AAAAATCCTGGCCAAAAATGACCTCGTAGCCAACGGAAAACTTGACAAACTCATCCGCAAAAACCTGATCGACAATGCCATGGCCGTCGCGCTGATGAACGACAGTGCCTACACAAACAACATCATCAAAAGCCTGATCGTCACTACCGGCGTCCTGTGGATCGATCCCGACGCGGACATTCAAATGTACCGCGAAGAGATCGATCCCCGAACATTATGAGCCCTGCAGGTATGGTGAAGCGATGGAAATCAGAGCCGTAAGAAAAAGAAAAAGCATTACGGCACGCCGCAGCTTTTCCGTGTCAAAGCCGTTGCCGATCGTCCCCCCGATCAGCGCTCCGGCAATGACCACCGGCGTCGCCGATATTCCCAGAACAAAACTTTCCAGAAGATGCGTACCGAATTGCCAGTAAAGCAAACCGACTTGCACCGGGGATGCAAACAGAAATACGGTGGTGATAAAGGCGCGGGTGCGGCGCGGTGCCCAATTGTGCGCCATGAGCCACAACACCACTGGCGGTCCGCCCATGCCCAGCATGCCCAGCATCACACCGCTGAGCCCAAAAGCCAGAATACTCCAACGCAACGGCAGGTTTTCACGCGGCTGAAACGTTGCAAAAGCTTCTACCGCCAGAATGACCAGCAGCATGCCACCGACCCACTGTTTGATCAGGGTCGTATCGAGTTGGCTCAGCGCATGCAGCAGTCCGATACCGATCGGGAGCGTGAGGTAGCGGATCAGCACCGGCCATGCCACATCGCGCCAAACGATCGCATCCCGAAGTCGCCATGCGTTGGTGACCAGTTGTACAAAAATGGGAATCACCGTCAGCACCACCGCTTCGGGCAACGAAAATCCGACCCAAATCAGCAGCGGGATCGCGAGCAGATTAAAGGCAAACCCGATCATCGCCTGCGTCATACTGGCGAGGAACAGAATCAACATTGCGAAAAAGATCTGCTCCATGATGCTCCTTTTACGGTGGGTGTATCAAGCCTTTTTCAGAAATTCCGTTTTGAGGAAAATTTTGGTCCCGTTGACGCGCCCCTCAATGTGCGTCGGGTCACTGGAGACGAGATGGATGTTTTTGACCGTGGTGCCCTGCTTGGCCGTAAAACCGGCTCCTTTGACCGGAAGATCTTTGATGATCGTCACGCTGTCTCCTTCGGCCAGAAGATTACCATTGGCATCGCGAACGGCTGGAGCCGGCTCGGATGCATCGTCCGCCAACCCTTCTTCGGCCCACGCCAGTACTTCCGGCTCCATATAGAGCATCTCCAACATTTCCTGACGCCCCAGACGGTGCAGCAGCCGGTATGCCATTACCTGCACCGCCGGCTCGGTACTCCACATACTCTCATTGAGACAATGCCAGTGGGGAGCGTTGGCCTCCGGAGTGTCAATGCCGGCTGCGCATGTCGCGCAAATCACAATTTCTTCTTCTTGTGGGGGGACAGGATGGGCCGTCAGCCCTTCGTGCCCGCCACACAGTTCGCAAACGCCACCGCTCCGCTCCATCAATGCATCCATACTCATGATTCTCTCCTTGGAATGTTTCTCAATATGACGGCATATTCTACCTTTTTGGGTTTAAAGCACGGTGTTTTTGGAGAGAAAAAGCGTTATCATGACCTCAAAGGATTGTGCCCATGAATGATTCAGTAGATTGCGTCGTGATTGGGGGCGGTGCAACGGGAGCCGGTATTGCGCTTGATGCGGCGCTGCGGGGGCTTTCGGTGGTGCTGGTGGAGCAAAACGATTTCGGCGAAGGAACCAGCAGTCGCAGTACCAAGCTGATCCATGGCGGGGTACGTTATCTGGAGGCGGCCGTCAAACACTGTGACCGCGGACAATGGAACCTGGTGCGTGAAGGACTTCGCGAGCGGAAAATCTTTTTGCGCAATGCTGCCCATCTGGCCCATCCGATCGCACTGATTACCCCCCTCTACCACTGGTGGGAACTCCCATACGTCTATGCAGGTCTTGTGCTGTATGACTTCATCAGCGGCCGGGCGTCACTCGGACGCAGTCGCCTCATGGGGCCTGCTGCAGTGATCGGCCACAACCAATCCATCAATCCCGACGGGCTTCGGGGCGGTGTCCGCTACTTCGACGGGGCGTTTGATGATGCCCGAATGGTCATCGCACTGATTCAGAGTGCCGAAGAAGCCGGCGCGTACGTCCGCAACCACGAAATGGTTACCCGCCTCCTCAAAAATCCTCAGGGGCGTCTCGTCGGCGTCGCGACATACGATACCATCGGCGACACTGCGCATACATATTTTGCCAAAACCATCATCAATGCCACCGGCCCTTTTGTCGATAAGATCCGCCGAATGGATCAACCCAATGTGCGCCCGTTGATTGCGATCAGCAGCGGCGTACACATCGTCCTGCCATCCCGATTTCTCCCCGCACCCCTGGGAATCATGATCCCCAGGACATCCGACGGACGGCTGATCTTTGCCCTCGATGCCACCGCCAGCCGCGAAGCCAGCTGAAGACGAGACGAATCCGCGCCGGCGGCCCGGAAACGAGCGAACCTGGCGAACGGAGACACCGGATCGGCCATGAGCCGGATGGGCAGCCACGTTGTAACGGACCGGCCAATGCGGATC
>CAZRUT010000217.1:0-2624 GCA_964603215.1 uncultured Nitratifractor sp. | reverse complement strand
CGTCACCGAGTATACCGGCCAGCGGGGAGATATATATTATGTGACGGTGGAGCGGCGCATGATCGTCGATGGGCGCGAACAAACCGTCACCGTACAGGAGCCCCGCATCCAATGGACACCTGCCTCCGGTCAGGTACAGCGCTTTTTTGATGACGTCATCATCCGTGCCAGCCAAAGCCCTTCACGTAAAATTCTGGATGCTCTCGAACCGTGGCATACAGCCGATCTGGTTCCGTTTGACCCAAAATACCTCAGCGGTTTCGATGCCGAAGAATATACCGTGGGGCTCGACAACGGTTTTGAAATGGCCCGGGTCAAAATGGATCGCACCATCACTGCCGACATTCGCAGCGCAATCGGCGGCGACCAGCAACAAATCTTTTCGGCACACACCCGCTATAATAATACGACATACAAAAATACCCTCTTCCCGGTATGGATGACACACTTCCGTTATCACAACAAAGACTATTATTATGCAATCAACGGCCAAAGCGGCCGCATTACCGGAGAACGCCCCTACAGCTACACCAAGATCTCCGTGCTGATCCTCACGGTGCTCCTTGTGCTCTTTGCCGCCGCTTATTCCGACCGGCTCCTCACGGCATGGCACCACAATATCACGCACACTGCTCCGTCACCAGTGCCGACGATGCCCGCACCGTCTGTGCTTGAAAAGATCACGCGCTGCGAACAATTTGGTGGTGTGTGGGATGATAAGAACACGATCTGTCAGGATCGATAGTGCGGTACGCGGTCAAAAAGGATGACCGCGTTCTGGAGGGGAATATTATGGGATTTTTTTGTCGCCACGGATTGTGTCGACATCCAGACCAAGATCTTTGAAATTGGTTCGGGTTGTGTGAATCTCCTTGGAGACATTGGTATTGTAAATACCCATCTCGCTTTTTGGAGGGAGTCGTTTGCTTAAATCGAAATCAGCATGCGGCTGCGCATTCATATAGAGCGCGATATCCGCCGCATCCTGGTCTTTGAGGCTTCCCCCTTGACCCAATGGCATGTTGGACTGAATCCATGCAGCTCCTTTGTGAAGCTTGCTCATCCCGGCACCGTTGTTGTAACTGAGCCATTTCCCATCTGCACTCTTGCCCCACAGTGGCGGAAATGCTCCCGTTCCGGCACCATTTTTTCCGTGACAGGATGCACATTTGGCTTCAAAAAGTTTTTGGCCATTCACATAATTGGCATGGGTTGCCTTTTTTTGTATCTTGGCAAACTTTTTAAAGTTCTTGGGCCACAATTTCATGTTATGGGCGCTCAGTGGTGCCTTGAGATTCATCTTGATGGAAGACCCCGTCGACAACCATGTAATATAGGTGGCAATCGCGACACTGGCTTTGCTGTCTACTATCAAACGTTTTCCGTTCATACTGCGCATAAAGCAGTTGTTGGATCGGTCTTGCAGGGTTTGTACCGCTTTTTCCCGCTTGGAATATGCTGCCGCACTGCCAAGAAAACTTGAAATACCGTCGCCGGTACCCGGCTTGCCATCGGCTCCTTTGAGGTGGCAACTGGCACAGTTGAGCTTGTTGCCGACAAAATCCTTGGTCAGTGGGTGGGTGTCTGTATGCAACATAATATCCTCACCGAGTTTGACCATTTTTCCCACTTCGCCTTTTGGGTAGGCTTTGGGGGCTGCTCCGGCCAGCAAAAATCCGCTCCCGACCAATCCGATCACCGCTATTCTCATCACGTGGTTCATTGTTTCTCCTTGATGTTGTGATGCTACGATCATACCACCCCCTGCGTAACTTTTGCGTAAATCACTTAGACTTATCGAAATCATAACAAAAACGACTCCCCACCCCCAATCGGCTCTCCAGACGAATCTCAATATGGTTTTTATCGCAAATATGGCGTACAATACTCAAGCCCAAACCGAATCCCCCCTGCACCGTATTTTCACGGCTGTAGCGCTCGAACACTTTGTGCGTATCGGCAATCCCGGCCCCCTCATCAGTCATACACAAAACGATCTGCGTGCCCTCTGTCGCAAGGCGAACACGGACGGTCGTATATTTGTCCGAATATTTGATGGCGTTGGAGAGGGTGTTGTCAATAATCCGCTGCAACTCCACGCGGTTCATCCGCACGGTGATTCCCGGGACAATATCTTCTTCGATGGCGATTGACTTGACCTGTGCCAGGGTACGGAACAGGTCGATCCGCTCTCGGAGAAAACGGCTAAAATCAATCGATTCATGCCGGTACTGTACGTGGTCATGTTTGATATGGTATTCAATGTCTTCATAAATCAGGATCATGTTGTGCATACTGTGGATCAATCGATGGATGGGTTTGCTTGTCTGATCATGCCGCTGGAGCATTTCCAGGTTGAGCTGCATCACCCCCAGCGGCGTTTTGAGCTCATGCATCGCATCGTTGAAAAACGTGTTGAGATAACGGTTGGCGCGCGCCAATGGTCTCAGGCTGATCTGGACAAAAAAGAGGGTCATCAAAAAAACGATGATCCCCAGAAAAAGTGCCCCGATCAATACTTTGATGTAAATCGACCGAAAAGAAAACGGCTGCGCTACGACCAAATATTTGGCACCGAGTCGGTTGGGATTCAGGACAATCTCTTTATGCAGCAACCCGTGCTT
>CAZRUT010000216.1:0-2625 GCA_964603215.1 uncultured Nitratifractor sp. | reverse complement strand
GAACAAAGCTATCGTATGTTTGAGGAGTGGCTTGGTTACGATGGTGCCGTTGAAGCAGATGGAATGGTTATGGAGTATTTTTTGTTGCTTATGGCAAAAGGACAATACTACAAAGCCAAAGCGTTTTTTGAGATGCCCAAGTATCAGCTCAAAGAGCGGTATAAGCCGTTGTGGTATGCATTGATGACATTGATGCAAGATGAGTTTCCCGCTGAGATCAAAAAGATGGGAAGCGAACTCAAAGAGACAGTCGATGAGGTCATTGCCAGGGTCGAGGTGATGCAAAAGAAGTACGGGGGGCATTAAACCTGTTGTTGAAAAGACCCTATATTTCGCCTACGGCATGCTGCGTAGCGCCGTTAGCCGATCTGGAATGAAAAGATGTTCATGCCGTCGGTGTGGCGGTAGGTGACGGGACAGTGGAGTGCGTCGGCGATTTGGAGGACGATGTAGAGTCCCAGACCCCATCCGCCCGATGAGGCACCAAAAGGCTCACGATAGGCTTCCAGCGGCTGGGCGAGCGGGGTTCCGAGATTGCGAATCGTCACGGTGTCGGCGGTGGCTTCCACGTATGCCCGGTGATCGTCGGCGTGGGTGATGGCATTGTCGATGAGGTTTTTGAGCATCAGGGTACAGAGGTTGAAATCGGTTCGGATGCTGGCGTCTGGATGGAGCGTGCATGTAGTATGGCGGCGGAGCTCCTCCGGATCAAGGAGCATCAGTTCCAGGGCGTGTTCGACCAAATCTTCAACCGCATAATCAGCAAGGCGCAGGGTATAGTTGGCTGTGAGCATTTGTTCAATCTTGGCAAATTCTCCCAGCAAAAGATCGAGGCGGTCAAAGAGCGCTTCGTAGCGTAGTTTGTGCTCACCCTCTTCGAGAAAGGCATTGAGGAGTTTTCCTTTGGCGATGGGGGTTTTGAGTTCGTGCATGATGGCGTGGAGGAAGAGTTGGCGCGACTGGATCAGGGCTTCGATCTTGCGCAGGGCCTCATCGAGCGTGTTGGCAACCTGTGCGATCTCATCGCGGCGGGGGTTGCGGGTGGAAACGCTTAGGTCGCCCTGCTTGATCTGCTCCACGGCGCGGTGGAGGGTTGCCAGGGGTGCCAGGCTGCGGGCAAGCCACAGATAAAGCATGCCCAAAATCACCAGCGCCACACCGTACCAGCGCAACAGAGCTGTGGCAGAAGGGGGCGGTTCGGTGTTTTGAAGCCACTGCTCGCCGGAAGCGGTACGGAAACGGAGATAATAGGTGCCTCCCTTCTGCAAAATCGCAACATTCCCCATGGGCATGGTGTGGGTATAAACCGTCCGGAGATGAGGGGCTGTAACGGGCGCGATGGATGTGAGCTGCCCAAGGCCAAAAGGCCTTTCGGTGCCCTGAGCGGTCGTGTTTTTGGCCAAAATCTGGGTGCGGCACAGCGGTGCTACCTGCATAAAGCGATCCATCAGGTTTTGGCGGAAATGCTCCGTCTGGACTCCGTAGGCGATCCAAAATACTCCGCCGATCACCAAGGCAGCTACGACGAAGATGGCCCGTATTTTCCCCAGCAGCGTCACAGGATGAGCCGATAACCGATACCACGCACGGTGCGAATGGTGGCATGGGGAGATAGTTTTTTGCGCAGACGGGATACAATGACCGAGAGGGAACCGTCGCTGCTCTCCTGCAGCAATGATGAATCATAGAGGATTTGCTCTTTGGAGACGGTTGCGCCGATGTGGGCGAACAGCAAACGTGCGATCAGGAACTCTGCCGGGGTGAGGGGAATGGCTTGTGCTCCGGCCAGCAATCTTTCATGGTCGGCATCAAGCGCAATCGCCGGTGCTGCGTGCGGATCGGCATGTATTTTTTTGTATCGGCGCAGAAGTGACGCGATTCGGGCGTGCATTTCCTGAGGATCGTATGGCTTGGGGAGGTAGTCGTCCGCACCGATTTGCAAGCCAACGACTTTGTCGCTGATGTCGCTCCGTGCGGACGAGATGATAACCGGGATGTCGTGTGCAGCAACCACTTCGCGGCACACTTCCAGCCCGTCCATGCCCGGAAGTGTCAAATCCAGAATGAGCAGATCGTAATTTTCGATCCCGCAGCTGAGCCCAAGATACGGGTCGTGAAAGGTCGTTACTTCGATATTGTAGCGCGCCAGAAAGCGGCGGAGCAGCTCGGCAAATTCCGCGTCGTCTTCGATCATTACTATCTTTGTCATGGGAGCATTATACCGTAACAAACTGCCCCATCATGCCATTGTCTTCATGCTCCAAAAAATGACAATGGTACATATACGGCGTATGCGGATCGGCATAATCGCTCATCCGGACGACGAAGCGGACGGTGCTGCCGGAAGGGACAAAGATGACGTCTTTGTGTCCCCGCTCGTTGGGATCGATCCTGTCGGCACGTCCGTCCCGGTCCAAGGGCTCGAAATGGGTAGCATGGATGTGGAAATTGTGGTGCATCGGCATCGTGTTTTTCACCTCCCAGATTTCGATATCGCCACGCGCCACGCGTTCATCGATCCGCCCCATGTCCATGGATTTTCCATTGATGTGCAGCTGCATCATCCGTCCACCGAGGACGAAACGCCGTGTGCGAACGGCACGGGACGGGTCGAGACGTTCCAGG
>CAZRUT010000215.1:0-2634 GCA_964603215.1 uncultured Nitratifractor sp. | reverse complement strand
AGAAAAGCCACTCAAAAGCGGTGAAATTGCCAAGATTTTGGATGTCGATACCAAAACCGTCAGTGCCGCCATCAAAACACTCAAAGCTGAAGGCAAAGTGGATTCTCCCAAACGATGCTACTATGCCCCTGCGGTTTAAACAAACAATAGAATCTGATCACACGTACAAGGCAGGCAATCTGCCTACTCAACCGTGACCGATTTGGCGAGGTTACGGGGCATATCGACGTCGTTGCCCAGTCGCACGGAGATCTCCAAAGCCAACAGCTGGGTGACAACCATCATTTCGAAAAACTCTACCATGGGGTGGTCGGCGGATTGGGTTTGGATAAAATCATCCGCCAGATCGAACGGTTGCGGACTGATCGCCAGGATCGTCGCATCGCGGGCACTGAGCTCTTCGACATTGGATTTGATTTTGTCATAGTGCAGGGTTTGGGGCATGAGGGCGATGGTAAAGAGCTCGCTGTCGGCCAAAGCGATGGGCCCGTGCTTCATCTCGCCCGCAGGATATCCTTCGGCATGGAGGTAGCTGATCTCTTTGAGTTTGAGTGCCCCTTCGAGTGCCAACGGATAAAAGAGATCCCGCCCGATGAAGAAAAAACCATGTCCGTGGAGATAGCGTTTGCTGAGCCGATGCAGCTTGTCGTGCAGTGCATCGGTGACGATGAGCGCCTTCGGGGCGTGCAGCATGGCATCGATTTCACGCTGGAGCGTGGAGGATGGGATTGTCTGTTTTGCATCGCCCATATACAGAGAGAGCATCCAAAGCACCATAGTTTGTGTTGCAAAAGCCTTGGTACTGGCGACCCCTTTTTCGATCCCGGCGCGGGTGAGGATGGCCGCGTCGCTCTCGCGGACGATCGAGGAATTGTCAACATTGCAAATGCTGAGGCTCTTGAGGTCGGCCCGTTTGGCCATTTTGAGGGCTTCGAGCGTGTCGGCAGTTTCGCCGCTTTGTGAAATGGTTACAAAGAGGGTATTGGGAGTCAACAAGGGTTCTTTGTAGCGGAATTCGCTGGCGATTTCGACATCGCAGCGGATTTTGGCAATCCGTTCAAAAAGATACGCCCCGGTCAGCGCCGCATGGTAGCTGGTGCCGCAGGCGCAAATTTTGATCGCATCGATCCCTGCGAGAAGATCATTCGGAAGCTCGTCAAAGACAATATGGTGATCCAGCACCCGTCCCATCATGGTCTCTCCCATGACCCGACTCTGCTCGTAAATCTCTTTTTCCATAAAAAAACGGTACCCGTCTTTTTGGGCTGAGACTTTATCGGCCGTGAGAGGTTGTCGGGTGATGGGCCTGGGGCCATCGGCATCCAACAGGCGGACATCGCCTTCGCGGGCATAGCCGTATGCGCCGTCTTCAAGATAATATACCGATGTTGCTTTGCCGATAAGGGGGGTGTCCGAAGAAGCGAAATAAACATCGGCATCATCAAAGCCGAGCAGCATCGGAGAGCCGTTTTTGGCAAAAAAGATCGTTTCCGGTGCTGCTTCGGTGATGAGCAGGACGGCGTAGGCACCTTCAAGCTTCTGTATGGTGCGCTCAAATGCCTTGAACGGATCGTCCATGGCTTTGTGCAAGGTTTCGAACAGGTGCACGATGGTTTCGGTATCGGTTTGGCTCAAAAAGTCGATGCCGTCGTCCCGCAATGCTTTTTTGAGTACCTGATAATTTTCGATTATGCCGTTGTGCACAACATACGAATAGGCACCCCGATGGGGATGGGCATTGAGCTCTGTGGGTTTTCCGTGTGTGGCCCAGCGGGTATGTCCGATGGAGATACCGAAACCGTCCGAAGTGAATGCCCGAGTCTTTTCCCGCAAATGCTCCAGTTTGCCCACGGCCCTGTAGTGGTCGAGTGTTGTTTCATGGATGACGGCAATGCCGGCAGAATCGTATCCCCGGTATTCGAGCTCCTGAAGCCCGTCCAATAGAATTTCTTTTTTCTCTTTTTTGCCCAAATAGCCAACAATTCCGCACATATGCTACTCCGTCAGTTCGTGGATTAGATTTTCTATATTATGACAAAAATTCCCATTCTTTTCGATTAAGAAGAGGTCGTTGACCCGCCCTTTTACGGTGTGGATTTTGGTCGAAGCGATGTCAATGCCGTGATAATCAAAACGGTGAATGATGTATGCAAGCAGCCCTTTTTGGTCGCGGGTTCGGAGGCGCAGGGTGGCGTATTCGCGTGTATGGTTGCAGTCAACCGTAATCTCCGACGGCTGAATGGTTGGCCGGACAAACGTCACCGACTCTGTTTTTTCGTACGCATCCCGGATGATCGTGTCGAGACGTAAAAGGTCGGCTTCGGGAAGCGATTCGGCAAAGTCGATCTTGAAATATTTTAAATCATCAAACAGTTGGGTTACTTACATGCTGACAATGTTGAGGCGCGATAATTTTGCCAAAAGATACCCGAGGCGAATGGTGTGGCGGCGGATAATCTCGATGGTGAGAAAATGGACATTTGACAACACAATATTGAGATTTTCCGTTGCAAACGCTGCTGCACCGATTGCAACAATGCGGGTGTTGCTGTGGCGGATAAAAAAAGCATTGGAGGGGATCGAGAGGATCTTCTTCTGCCACGGCTTAGGGAGCGCCTGGAAGTGCCTGGAGCG
>CAZRUT010000214.1:0-2672 GCA_964603215.1 uncultured Nitratifractor sp. | reverse complement strand
AACAAACAAATAGGCTTTGGAGAGGGTAGCGCTAAAGAGGGATCCGATTGAGGTTGGGGCGGCTTGATAGATGTCGGCCACCCAGAAGTTCAGGGGAAATATTTCTGCCTTGATGCCAAAACCGATGAATAATAGCACAAGGACGAGGTGCTGTACACTGCCATCAAGTGTATGAAAATCGGTGCCGATACGGGCCAAGGTCAGGTAGCCCAAATTGAGATAGAGCAGCATAATGGCCAGCAGGATAAAAATCGATGCAACGGCCCCGACAATCATGTATTTGATCGCCCCGGCGTATGCAGGACGATCCCGGTGAAAGCTTGTCAGGATGTAGGCGGCGATGCTGGCAATTTCAAAAAAGATGTAGAGATTGAAAATGTCGGCACTCAAGACCAAGCCCAGAATGCCTGCCATCAAAAGATTGGTGAGCACAAACATGGGCGCAGAGTTGGCAGCGTTCAGTCGGTATATTGCGAAGACAAGCATCCCCCCAGCGCACAGCATTGCAAACAAAAATGATGCACGGTCCAAAACAAAGGCAATCCCCAGCGGGGTGTCAAACCCGACCGCTTCCCGCATCGGCACAGCGCCATAGAACGTGAGCAGTATCGCTACCAATGTGCCAGAAACCAGTACGGAGACTCCGCGGAGATGTTGGGAGTAAAACGGGGTCAGAAATGCGGCCAAAATTGGCAGGCCAATCACATAAAGGAGGCTCATGGCTCTTCCCCCAGTTCATCCATTCTGTCAATATCTAAATGCCCTGCAAGCCGATAATAGCGCACCACAAACGAGAGTGCCAGCGCCAAAACCGCGATGCCGATAACAATGGTTGTCAACACCATAGCCTGCGGAACGGGGTCGACCATCTGTGTGCTGAATGTGCGGATCCCGTCTCCGACAATGGGCGCGGTTTTTCCGGCGGCAAAATGGCGGCCGATCAGGAAAAGAAACAGCGAAGATTCGGCCAGAGAGAGTGAAAGAAAAATTTTGAAGAGATTTTTCTTGCTCAGTGCCCCCACCAGGCCGATGGCAAAAATAATGAACGATCCCCCAGAAACCACAGTGTGTATTGTGGCCGTTTGATTAAGCATCTCGAGCATCTTGCGTCCTTAGAAAATACTCCGCCAGTACTGTGATTTCAGCTGCGACTTTGAGGCCGACAAAGAGATAAATGATCGGCAGGATCCCGGCACTGAAGAGCCGACCCATCACGCCCAGCGGAAGCGGATTGCCCAAAAACAACCCCCCTGCCAGCACAGAAAGGATGCCTGCCAGCACCAACCCGGCACCGCTTAATGCCTCAAAGAGCGCCAATGCTTTATGGTGCAGACTGTAGGCATCCCCATAGGCGAGAAATTTGAGCAAAAAGGCACTGGCGATGATCACGCCCCCTTGAAATCCGCCGCCCGGGCTGAGGTGACCATGCACAACAATATAGGCACCAAACAGAATCATCAGCGGAAAAAGCACGTGCGTACCGATTTTGAGGAGTGTGTTGTCGTATGCAAGGATGGTGTTCATCGGCTGCGTACGCTCAATCCCGATCCCAATCCCGAAAATGCTCAAAAACAGGATGGTTACCTCCCCCAGTGTATCCAGCCCCCGAAAGTACGTGACGACCGATGTGACGGCATTGGCACTTTGGGTGTGGCGTGTATTGATCCGGAGCAGATCGTATCCGAGTGATGCATGTGCGTGCGTGCCGTGTACGATGACGGGCAGCACGAGTATCATGACGCAGGAGACCAGCAGCGCAGTCAAGATCGTTTTGAGTCGAATCTGTTTTTTGGGGCTCATGTCTCCTCCTTCGTCTGGGTTTGCAAGAGGGCCACCAAAAAGACCGCCGTACTGATCCCGGCACCGATGACCGCTTCAGTCAATGCCACATCGGGCGCAGAAAAGAGAAAATAAAGCACCGTACTTCCCAGTCCAAACCCCATATAGTACACCACGCTTTCGGCAAGATTCTGCGCCGAGACAGCCATCAGCGTTACCACGATCAACGCCACAAAAATCATCAGGATCAGCAGTCCGGTCATGGGGCATCCTTGAGGTCATCGATACCGCCTGGATTGAAAAACCCCCTGCGCAGGTAACTGCTGCGGGCCAAAATGGAGGAGGAAAGCGGATTGGTCAAGAGGACGAAAAGGCCCAGCAACACGAGTTTGAACCACCAGCCCGGTGCCAGAAATGCAGCCCCGATCATCACCAGCAGGCTGCCCAGTGTGGATGCTTTGGTCGCCGCATGCATCCGGCTGATCGTATCGGGCATCCGGATCAAACCCAGCGCACTGATCAAAAACAGAAGAATGCCCAGTGTGATCCACAGGTATCCGATGACTTCAAGCATCACGTCTCCTCAGAACATTGAATCGCGCAAAAAGGATGGTGCCGATAAATCCAATCAGTGCAAAGACAAAAGCTACATCAAGATAGCGTGCACTTTTGTAGTGCACCGATAAGAGCACCAGCAGAGAGATCGCGATGATGCCCAGGGTATCAAACGCCATCACCCTGTCCGAAAAGTTGGGTCCGATCAGCAAACGCACCGATGTACCCAGCATTGCCATGACAATCATAAAAAGAAAAATATCCATGAAATATCCCCTCCAGTAGGGTATGAACATATATACAAGAGGCCCGTTGCGCCCCGGCAGCTTCCACAAAAC
>CAZRUT010000213.1:0-2672 GCA_964603215.1 uncultured Nitratifractor sp. | reverse complement strand
AACCGGAAAAACCACATTGGCTATCGATACGATCATCAACCAAAAAGGTCAGGACATGATCTGTATCTATGTAGCCATTGGCCAGAAGCAATCCACCGTCGCTGCATTGGTGAAGAAGCTGGAAGAACACGGCGCGATGGAATATACCATTGTCGTCAATGCCGGCGCTTCCGATTCGTCTGCATTGCAGTATCTGGCACCCTATGCCGGTGTCACCATGGCAGAGCACTTCCGTGACAACAGCCGCCATGCCGTCATTTTTTACGATGATCTCTCCAAGCATGCTGTTGCCTATCGGGAAATGTCATTGATTCTCCGCCGCCCCCCAGGCCGCGAAGCATATCCCGGAGATGTATTTTATCTCCATTCTCGCCTTCTGGAGCGTGCTGCCAAGCTGAGCGATGATTTGGGCGCCGGTTCGATTACGGCATTCCCGATCATCGAAACGCAGGCCGGAGATGTTTCGGCATACATTCCGACCAACGTGATTTCGATCACCGATGGCCAGATTTTCCTTGAAACCGATCTGTTCAACTCCGGAATCCGTCCGGCAATCAGCGTCGGTCTCTCGGTTTCACGGGTCGGTGGTGCTGCGCAGATCAAAGCGATCAAACAGGTTGCCGGTACCTTGCGTCTGGATTTGGCTGCCTACCGTGAATTACAGGCATTCGCCCAGTTTGCAAGTGACCTCGATGAGCACAGCCGCAATCAGCTTGAGCGGGGCGGTCGTATGGTCGAGGTGCTCAAGCAGCCTCCGTATGCTCCGGTACCGGTCGAGAAGCAGGTTACGATGATTTTTGCCGGCGTTCAGGGGATGCTGGATGACATTCCGACAGAATCCATTCCGAAATTCGAGCAGGAATTTTATCCGTTTATCGAAGCCAAATACTCCAATATTCTCGAGGCGATTCGTACATCGAAAAAGCTGGAGGACGATACCGAAGCAGCATTGCGTCAAGCGATCGAGGACTTCAAGACGCAGTTTGTAGCGTAAACAAAGGGACACTATGGCAAACCTTAAAGAGATTCAACGCAAGATCCGAAGCGTCAAAAACACGCAGAAGACGACCAATGCCATGAAGCTGGTCTCTTCGGCAAAATTGAAACGCGCCGAGGAGCTTGCCAAACAGTCCAAAGTCTATGCCGCCAAGATCACGGAGATGATTGAAGAGATTGCCGCCAACATTGCCAAGCAGGGCGATGCGGTTGACAACATCTTTTTCAAAAATGTCCCCAATCCCAAAACAGTTGACCTTGTATTCGTTACGGCCGACAAAGGATTGTGCGGCGGCTTCAACTCTCAGACCATCAAGCATGTCAATGCACTGTTGGCATCGTACCGCGAATCGGGCATCACGGTGCGACTGCGGGCCATCGGAAAAAAAGGGATCTCCTATTATCGATTCAATGCGATCGAGATGGTGCAGGAAATCAGCGACTTGAGTGCAGCGCCGACGTACCAGCGTGCGGCGGATTTCATCCATGCAGTGGTGGAAGATTACCTTCACGGGGAGACCGACCGGATTGTCGTGGTCCACAACGGGCACGTCAACATGATTACCCAGGAAATTCGTCAGGAACAATTGGTTCCGGTCGATCCTTCGGCACTGGGTGACGGGGCAGCTGTTTCAACTTCGGAACTGGAAAGCGAACCGGACGATGATGATACACTGCTTGAAGCAATGGTGCGGCGCTATCTGGAGTATTCCATGTATTATGCACTGATCGATTCCCTTGCAGCCGAGCACAGTGCCCGGATGCAGGCGATGGATTCGGCGACCACCAACGCCAAAGAGATGGCCGAGAAGCTCACCATTCAGTACAACAAAGCACGACAAGAAGCGATTACCACAGAACTCATTGAGATCATCAGTGGTATGGAATCGATGAAATAACAAAGAGGAGAAATAATGACAGGCAAAGTAATACAAGTACTCGGACCGGTAGTGGATGTCGATTTCGACGCGTACCTTCCGGAGATCAATGAAGCACTCGAAACCACCGTGGTGCGCAACGGCGTTGCAGAACGTCTGGTACTCGAAGTGGCCCTCCAGCTGGGCGACGGACGTGTCCGTACCATCGCAATGGACATGAGCGAAGGAGTCGTTCGCGGCCAGGAGGTCAAAGCCACCGGCGATTCGATCCACGTTCCCGTCGGCGAAGAAGTGCTGGGTCGAATTTTTAATGTCATCGGAGATACAGTTGACGATGCCGGCGATTTTGATGCAAAAGAACATTGGTCGATCCACCGCGATCCACCGCCCTTCGAAGCGCAGAGTACCAAAGCCGAAATTTTTGAAACCGGTATCAAAGTGGTTGATTTGCTCGCTCCGTACTCCAAAGGGGGAAAAGTTGGTCTCTTCGGCGGTGCCGGTGTCGGCAAAACCGTCATCATTATGGAGCTGATCAACAACGTAGCACTGAAGCACAGCGGTTATTCGGTCTTTGCCGGGGTGGGTGAGCGTACCCGCGAAGGCAACGACCTCTACAACGAGATGAAAGAGTCCAACGTTCTGGACAAAGTGGCCCTTTGCTACGGCCAAATGAGTGAACCCCCCGGGGCCCGTAACCGTATCGCCCTGACCGGTCTGACGATGGCAGAGTATTTCCGGGATGAACTGGGGCTGGACGTATTGATGTTTATCGACAACATTTTCCGTTTTGCCCAGTCA
>CAZRUT010000212.1:0-2674 GCA_964603215.1 uncultured Nitratifractor sp. | reverse complement strand
CACCGCCTGGTTGAGCAGTCCGCCGGGGTTGTTGCGCAGGTCAAAGATGATGCCCCGGGTACCGGGGTGATCGGCGAGTGCTTTTTGGACATTGGCGGCGACATGGGCATCAAACGAGCTGATATCGATGTAGAGAATATCCTTCTTCTTTCCGATGGTTTTGGCTTTGACCGACTGGATATGGATGATGTCACGGATGATCTTGATCTTGAGCGGTTTGGATTCATTTTTGCGAACGATGGTGAGGATAATGGATGTTTTGGGTTTGCCGCGCATGAGCTTTACGGCCTCATCGATGGTCATGCCCAGGGTAACTTTCTGATCGATTTTGAGGATAATGTCTCCCGCCTTGACACCGGCTTTTTTTGCCGGCGTGTCGTCGATGGGGGCGATGACGGTCAATGCGCCGTTGCGCATACCGACGACAATCCCCAGTCCGCCGAACTCCCCTTTGGTTTGGACGGTGAGATCTTTGAATGCCTTGGCATCCATATAGGTGGAGTGGGCATCGAGATTGGTCATGAGCCCTTTGAGGGCTTTTTTGATGAGGGTAGACGTGTTCACATCGTCCACGTATTGGTTTTCAATCATGTTGAGGATTTTGGTAAATTTCAAATACGCCTGAAGTTTGGTTTCACGCGTTTCGGTCTGAGGGGATTCCTGAGCACTGAGCGCAGAAGAGCTTACCCCAATCCCGGCCAAAACGCTCACGGCGAATCCCGCCAATACAATCGACTTGTTTTTTTTGAGCATAGTGTGTTTCCTGTGTCAGGCACGTTTCACAAAAGTACCCGAAGATAAAAGTGCACCATTTTAGTAAAAAATCACTTAGAGGTACCCTGACGCTACCCAGGTTGCAATGCCCGCGCGCAAAACATGCTACACTACTCCCAGCAAATCAAAACATGAAAGGAGTGCACCATGCAAACCATTATGGACAAACTCACCAATCAAATGCAAGGAGCCATTGAATCAGCGCTGGCGCTGGCCCTGCACAACAAAAATCCCGAAGTCGATCCGCTACACGTTGTGTGGGGACTGCTGACCAATACCGGCTCCATTCTTCATCAGGCACTGAACAAGATGCAGGCCGAAAAAGCCGCCATTGAGCTGGAAGCCAAAAGCGCGGTCCAGAAGCTGCCGTCGGCTTCGCATGTCACCAAAGAGACCATCAAGCTCTCCCAAAAACTGATGCGGTCGCTTCAGGCAGCCGAAGGGGTGATGGCAACGATGGGCGATCAGTATCTCGCAGTGGATGCCTGGCTGCTGGCCAATACTCAGGAGGATTTTTTGCGCGATATCCTCAGTCCCTATATCGACATCAGCGAATTCAAAAAAACCCTCGAAGCCATCCGGGGTGGCCAGACCATCAACAGTGTCAGTGGAGACGAAACCCTCGAAGCGCTCAGCCAGTACGGAGTCGATCTCAATCAAAAAGCGCTGGACGGGGAACTTGATCCGGTGATCGGCCGCGATGAAGAGGTAACACGAATGATGCAAATTCTGATCCGAAAGACCAAAAACAACCCCATTTTGATCGGGGAGCCCGGCACCGGAAAAACGGCCATTGTCGAAGGGTTGGCGCAGCGGATCGTCAACAAAGAAGTTCCCACCAGCCTGCAAAACATGCGGGTGGTTTCACTCGATATGAGCCGCCTGATTGCCGGTGCCAAATATCGGGGTGAGTTCGAAGATCGCCTCAAAGCTGTTGTGGACGAGGTCAAGCAATCGGCCAATGTGATTCTGTTTATCGATGAGATCCATACGATTGTCGGAGCCGGTGCCGGCGAAGGCAGCATGGATGCCGCCAACATCCTCAAACCGGCGCTGGCCCGTGGCGAACTCCATGCCATCGGTGCAACGACGCTCAAAGAATACCGCAAGTACTTTGAAAAGGATGCGGCCCTCCAGCGCCGTTTTCAGCCGGTCAAAGTGGACGAGCCGAGCATCAACGAAGCACTGCAGATTTTGCGTGGCATCAAAGACCGTCTGGAGGCACACCACAATGTCATCATTACCGACAGTGCGCTGGTGGCAGCGGCCAAACTCAGTGACCGCTATATCACCGACCGTTTTTTGCCCGACAAAGCGATCGATTTGATCGACGAAGCGGCAGCCGAGCTAAAAATGGAAATCGAGAGTGAGCCGACCGATCTGGCACGCACCAAACGGGAAATTGCGACCCTGCATGTGGAACGTGAAGCCCTCAAAATGGAAGCAGAGGATAAAAACAGTGCCCGACTGGTCGCGATCGATCGGGAGCTGGCCGACCTCGAAGAGAAGCAACGGATGTTGCAGGGTCAGTTTGAGCAGGAAAAAGCGATCTTCAATGAAATCGCCCAAATCAAAAGCACCATCGAATCCCTGAAAACCCAGACTGAACAGGCCAAACGGGACGGAGATTTCAACAAAGCGGCTGAGATCGAATATGGCCAAATTCCTGCCGCGCAGCAGCAGCTTGGTGATCTCGAAACCCGCTGGGATCTGATGCGCAAGGAGGGCACCCTGCTCAAAAATTCGGTGGACGAAGAAATGATCGCCGGCATCGTCGGGCGCTGGACCGGCATCCCGGTCAGCAAAATGCTTCAGAGCGAAAAAGACAAAATCCTCCACATCGAATCGGTGCTCCAGGAAGAGGTCGTCGGGCAGGACGAAGCCCTCGCTGCCGTGGCAC
>CAZRUT010000211.1:0-2676 GCA_964603215.1 uncultured Nitratifractor sp. | reverse complement strand
GGATCCGGGCGAGAGCCAGTTTTTCCTCAGCCTCGATGACAACCTCCTGCGTATTTTCGGCAGTGAAAAGATCCGCAACATCATGAACAAACTCGGCGTGGAACGGGGAGAATACATTGACTCGAAACTGGTGACCCGCAGCGTCGAAAAAGCACAGAAAAAAGTCGAATCAATGCATTACGAATCGCGGAAAAACATCCTCGAGTACGACGACGTAGCCAACCATCAGCGCAAGGCAATCTATGCATTCCGCAATCAACTGCTGGATCCTGATTTTGATATGGGTGAGAAAGTTCGGGAGAACCACCATGATTTTGTCCGCACCCTGATGGATCAGGCCGAGATTTATGCTGGGATGCCTACCGAGGACTTCGACCTTGAAGGGCTGTGCAAACTGATTGAAACGCACAGCAGCGTCGCCATCGATCCGGCCGAACTGACCGGCAAAGAGTCCCACGAAATCGAGCAGATAGCTGTCGAGAAGCTTTTGGCCCGTTACGACGAGAAAATGGCACCCTTTGATCCCGAGCAACGCAAAGAGATCGAGAGTATCCTCTACCTCCAGATTCTCGACCCCCAGTGGCGGGATCATCTCTACGAAATGGACGTCCTCAAGACCGGAATCGGCCTGCGCGGTTATAACCAAAAAGACCCCCTGACCGAATACAAGCAGGAGAGTTATCGCCTCTTTGAACTTCTGGTCGCACGAATCAAATTCGAAGCAGTCAAGCTGCTGCATTTGGTAGCATTCAACTTCGAAGCCCCCGAAGAAGAACTCGAAACCCTCGAACAGATGCGCGATGAAATGGAAATAGCAGACGATGTGATGGAACACCATGCCTATGAGGAACCTGCCCCGGAAGTCCCCGAGAAGCGTCAGCCCATTGTCGCCGCCAAAAAACCCAAACGCAACGACCCCTGCCCCTGCGGCAGCGGCAAAAAATACAAACACTGCTGCGGAAAAAGCGGCCCGAAAAAAGGTGCACTGGCCTGATGCCCTCCCGCACCGACTCCCGCTTCGTCACACGTTTTGTCCGCCACTATCTCCGGTACGATCGGGATAATCCGTTTATCTTTGTTTCGACCCTGCTGGCGTTCTTGGGGATTGCAGCAGGCGTGATGGTACTCATGGTTGCCATGGGGATCATGAACGGCACTTACACCCAGTTCAAAGACCGCCTTTTTGTGATGAACTACCCCCTGACCGTCACATCCTTCGACCGGGGCGTCAGCCAGGCAACCATCGACGGGATTGCCGAAGCATTTCCTCATCTCAAACTCAGCCCATACTACACCACACAGGTGATCGCCAAAAACGGTGAAGCGATTCAGGGAAGCATGGTATTTGGGGTGGATTTCGCACGGGAAGCGGCCATCAACAAGGTCGTGCGCAGTACCCTCCCGGATACGCCCACTGACACGCCGTGGCGCGTCATCATCGGCGACGGACTGGCCGCTGAAACCGGGATCAAAAAAGGAGACAAACTCACACTGGTTTTTTCAGAACTGCGTGCGGCAGGACTGGGCGCTCTTCCCCTCCGGAAACGTTTTGTGGTGGAGGGTATTTTCGATTCGGGGCTGCAAGCATACGACAAAGCGATCATCTACACCACACATGCGGCACTCCGTACCATCCTGATGCGCTCCAAAAGCCTTTATGACGGCGTGCACATTTACAGCAGCGACGCCATGCACGACATCCAAAAAATCCGCGCCATCCTCCCGGATGATCTCGATATTCAGGGGTGGTGGCAGCTCAACGGCAGCTTTTACTCGGCTATGGAGCTCCAGAAAAAAGCACTTTTTCTCGTCCTGTTGCTGATCATCCTCGTTGCAGCCCTGAATATCATTTCCTCACTGCTGATGACCGTCATGAGCCGCCGGAGCGAAATTGCCCTCATGCGGACACTCGGCGCAACGCGACGGGAAATCTATGCAATCTTTTTCCGGTTGGGGCTTATTATCGGTGGACTGGGGATTGCCGCCGGCACCATCCTGGGGTGGACGGGGATCTGGATTCTGAAACATTTTGATCTCATCACCCTCCCCGCCGATGTTTATGGCGATACCCGACTGCCGGTCGATCTGCTGTGGAGTGACTTTGGCGCCATTTTACTGGGTGCATCGGCCATCATTGTCCTCTCCGCACTCTATCCCGCCCGAAAAGCCGCCGCCACCGACCCGCTCCACGTCCTGCGCAACGAATAAACGCGCGCGTTTCAAAACCATGCTGCGCCCCATGGTGCAGCACCCAAACGGGCGGAGGACTGGCCCTGCAATTTCCACCGATACGGTTCGCTTATTGGTTGATGATGTGTGCGGGGGATTTGAGGGTGCGTACGAACATTTGAAAGGGAGCCAGAAGGGTTTCGGCGACGACGTTGGTGGTGACTTTCGGGTTTTCGAGGGTGCCGGTGACTTTGACACCGGTGGTAATGGATTTGTCTTTGCCCATGAGAATATAGCCAACGATGGGAAGGCTGCCGATCAGTTTGCCGATGCCCCGTGCGGTGCGGACGGCCAAATCCATTTTGATAGCACCGTTGATGGTGCTGACGGTCCCTTTGCCCGAGATGGCCGCCGATTTTCCATCGATGTAAATCATGTCAAAAAAGATCCGGTTTTTGACAATGCGAAATTCAATCCGCCCGTTGCGCACCTCAAATCCGTCTTTGC
>CAZRUT010000210.1:0-2711 GCA_964603215.1 uncultured Nitratifractor sp. | reverse complement strand
GGGTTTGAGTCGCATGGTGCTCCCTTTTTTTGATATGGTTTCGCCGAACTGGCGGCAGTGTGCTGTCGCTATTGTACCCTATTTTCGCACGATCGTATCTTCGCGTTCCGGCGATGTTGAGATGATCGTCATGGGCGCACCCACCATCGCTTCAAGGGCGGTAATGTACGCTTTGGCGGTCTCGGGCAGTGCATCAAATGTCTGGATCCCCTCGGTTGTGTCCCATCCGGGGAACGTCTGATAAATGGGTGTGGCGGTTTCAAGATCGTAGGGGACATAATCGATTTGCCTGCCGTCCACCTCGTACGCAACGCACACACGGATGGTTTCAAACCCGTCGAGCACATCCAGCTTCATCAAAGCAATCTGATCGACCCCGTTGATCCGCACCGCATGGCGCATGGCCACCGCATCAAACCATCCGCAACGGCGCGGCCGGCCGGTGGTGGTGCCGTATTCGTGACCGTTGTCCCGGAGCCGCTGCCCTTCGGCACCAAAATCTTCACTCGGAAACGGGCCGTTGCCGACGCGGGTACAGTAGGCTTTGGCGATGCCGGTCACCCGCCCGATATCGCGGGGGGCAATCCCCAGACCGCTGGCCGCCCCGGCACTGACGGTGGTCGAGCTGGTCACATACGGATAGGTGCCGTGATCGATGTCAAGCATTGTCCCCTGTGCCCCTTCGAGGAGGATTTTTTGGTTGCGGTCCAGCGCGTCCCATACCAGCAGTGTCGTGTCGGTGATGTACGGAGCCAGGGCATCACGATATGCCCTCAGCTCGCGGAGCAGCTCCGCTTCATGCGGCAGTGCCACGTCCATCGCTTCGAAAATCGCCTTGTTCATCGCAAAATAGGCCATAATTTTTTCGGTCAGTCTGGCCGGGTCAAGCAGTTCGCCCACCCGGTGGCCGACACGGGCAACCTTGTCGCCATAGGCCGGGCCAATTCCTTTGCCGGTGGTGCCGATGGCGTGGGGGCCCTTCATCCGTTCGCGTGCCTGATCGATCCGGGCATGGTACGGCAGGAGAAGGTGGGCTTTGTCGGAGACAAACAGCCGCCCCTCCAGATCATCGAACTGTGCCATTTCTTCGATAAAATCAGGCGGCGATATGACCACACCGTTGCCCACAACATTTTTGGCACGGGGGTTGAGCACGCCCGAAGGGATGAGGTGGAGTGCATATGTTTCGCCGTCAATAACGATGGTGTGTCCGGCATTGTGGCCGCCGGCAAAACGGCACACATAATCATGTGTCTGCGCCATGTGGTCGACGATTTTTCCTTTGCCTTCATCACCCCATTGAAGTCCGACGATCAAGTCTGCCTGCTTAGCCATGAGGGTCCTTTTGGAGGGTTTGTGTGATGCAGGCATCAGTATAGAGGGCAAATCCTGCTGCCTGAATGGTGTCGATACGGTAGGTACCGCCGGTTGCCAGCAGTGCAGTGCCGGCCGTCAGGCGAAACAACAATGCATCATAATAGCGCAGGCGGGCATAATAGAGCGGCGAAATGATCGCATCACGCCGGCCGATCTCCCGGGCTGCTTCGGCAATCTTGGAAAGCTCGGCGGCAATGTCTTCCGGATAGGGGCTCAAATCTTCCAGGTCGTCCAGCGCATGGATACGCACCAGCGATGCAATCCAGGGATGCCCCGCCGCCAAAATAGCTTCGATGTGCATCGCGGCAATGTCGTCCAGTGCCACGCCGTAGCGTTCCGCCAGCAAACGGGGAATGGCGATGTTGGCGATCTGAACCCGCGGCGTGAGTGCCAACCGTTCCACTACCTGCAATGCGGTTCGCGCCGCGTCGGCAAACGTCCCATCGATCGCTTCGGCTCCGACCTGATACTGTTCCGTAGTCGGGAAGGTAAAAACCGGCTGGATGTAAAACCACTTCCGGGTTGTGTGGGTACGCCCCAGCCTCCGGGTAATCAGGCGCACCACATCTGCAGTCGAGTCGGCGCGCAGACTGATTTCATGATTGTCGGCATCGTTGAGACGGATCAACGGTCGCCGGTCGTCAAAGTTCGCATGCTGCTGATAGGAAAAAAGCGGCGTGACAATCTCCGAGTACCCTGCGGAGGCCAGTTCGGCCGCCGCCTCGGTTTCAATGCGACGCTTCACCTGTGCACTTGCGCCGAAATACAGATGGCTCCCGCCGGGAATCTCATGTTCAAAAACCATCATAACTCCATCGTGATCTCCCAACAGGCTGCACCGCAGTGACAGTGCCATCGGCAGGACAGGGGCGTGTCCGCCCGAACATCGGCATAAAAATCGGCACATATGGCGCCATAGCACACCTCGCAAAAACCGCATCGTGCGGCGTCATGGAGGGCGATTATAGCGCAAGAGTGGTTAGAGCGTTATTGTGTACCCAAAATGATTGCCGTCATCGCCATCGCTGCCTGGCTGGCTTTGGCCGCACGGTGTTGGGCCAAAGCGGGAGTAAAATGTCCTTTTTCGGCCATTGTGTGCATCATGACAAAGGCATCCAATACAGTATGTGCTTTTACAAGCAAGGCATGAAATTTCGGATCAAGGTCCAGCGAACTTCTCGCCAGATATCGGAGGGAATCGGTATAGATTTTTACCCCTTTTTGCCAGTGCGCCTCGATGGTCGGATCGGGGAGATGCCACATCCACATCGCATAGTGGGCCGAGAGGCGGCGGGCCGAAGCATCGATCTCGATGGCCGCATTGAGGGCATGAA
>CAZRUT010000209.1:0-2722 GCA_964603215.1 uncultured Nitratifractor sp. | reverse complement strand
GATTTGTGTTGTCGATAAAGCGGATCGTTTTCTTCGTCGATGTTGAGCTCGACGGTATAGATCGTATCGTCGGTATGTTTTTCGATGATATCAGCATAAGCAGCAAGCTTGGCATTGCCCCACGATAAATCACGATCGCAGTAACGCATGTCGTGTTCGTCGAGTATGCGTGCGATCTCTTGCATCTCGAGATCTTTGCCACCCAGTAAAAAAATAGATTTTTCCAAGTCCATATCCCCTCCATGAGCCAAGAAACTATGTCCCACTGCAAAACACCTTACTCCAATTGTATCCAATATTGCTAAAAATACATCGACAAAATATATAAAAAGATTATTTGAAATGAAAAAACATAAATTTTGAAACTTAAACCTAAACTTAGGTTCCAGTGATGCTTGATGTTTTACCGCATGTGCACGATCAACGTATAGGCGACCGCAAGGGTGCCGTCAAACGATTGTCGCCGCCGGAACCGGAGAAGATGTGTTGGGATTTTTTCAGGGAGGCAAGATTCCAGCGGGTCAAATCATGGGCACGAAAGGATTTTGCGAAACGAAACATACGGCGCATGTCGGTGACGGAGGAGACATTCCAGTCGCCCAGGGACTGGTTGAAATGTTTGGCATATGCAAACATTTCCGCCATCGTAACGACATGGGACACATTCCATGATCCGATGGGCTGATCAAACGCCGCGGCTCCTTTGAACATCGCCTGCATCGATGTGACGGAGGAGACATTCCAGTCGTCCAGGGGCTGGTTGAAGTGCCGCGCGAAAGCAAACATGCTGCTCATGTCGGTGACAGAAGCGACATGCCAATGGTTGACAGGGTGATTAAAACGGGAGGCTTCGTAGAACATCCCGTGCATGTCGGTGACCGAGGAAACATTCCAGTCCCCTATGTCACCATCGAAGCGGGCAGCTCCGGCAAACATGTTGCGCATCGAATGGACATCCTCCAGGCGGGGATGGGTCGCTGTATCGATCTGCAAATTGGCACAGTGGGCAAACATGTTGCGCATGCTTTGCCACGCAATGTCTCCCCACCGGACAACCCGAATCAGTTTTGCAGCATTCTCCTCTTCGCGGCGGTTTGCAATAGAGAGAGGATCGCCGGCGACCATCCGCAGCTGAGGAAATGTGCCGGAAATTGTGACTGTGTAGTCACCTGCATGTTCATAGCGATGGGTTGCACTCTGCGTGACATCGGTATTACGACGACCATCGCCCCAGTCAACAGAATACCGATACGTCCGCCTGGAATTGACGGGAAGCATTACCGTGGGCGAAGCGGCGGTCACATGCCATACCGTCACGAACGGTTCGCCGGAGCCTGCCACATCGCCGGAGGGCGCCTCCCTGCATCCGGCCAAAATCGCAATCGCACAGGCAAACCCGATGAAGCGCACATGCGTTTTCATGGTGATCCTCCTCCGATTCCGATTGCCTTATTATATCCTTTTTTGGCTGCTGCCCAAAATCAAAAGCATCAGGAGAGCATCTTTTTCGTCAAAATATGGAGCGTGCGCCATGTCTGAACCCAGATGAAAATATACGGGGCCACAACGATCCAGAATGGAATGCTGAACGGATGCACAATGCCATTGTGCGCCAAGCCGACGAATGCAAAAAACATCCCAAACACAAACGCACTCACTCCCGGACAAATGAGCGAAAAGCTCACCGGTGATTTTTTGTCACCGTAAACGTATTCTTTGAAATAGTGCAGCTTTTTCATCACTTTGTACCCCATCACGCCCGACATGATTTGCATAGCAACCACCATGGAAGTGACCACAAAAAGCGGTGCGAAACTCGGATGTCCGGTATCAAGAAAATGGTGCGAAGAACCAAAATAGAGTCGGATGGTTGCAATCCCGAGCAGCGTCAAGATGGGAATCGCAATCCAGAGCGAGGGGGCCGCTTCGATGCCGATACCATGCTCCATCATTGCGTTGAACCCCTGTATGCCCTGCAGAACAGCAAGGATCATTGATGTCACAAGGAAAAAGATCGTCCCAAACATTGCAATCCCGTAGATGATCTCATTATGGCTCATGGCTCCGACGGCAGCCAATCCAACCCCACTCATTGCAAACGAGAGGATGGCGATCATCTGGGCCATCGAGTTGTTGGCCTTGAAGTCAAACCCCCCATCGATAATCAGCCGCTGGTAATAATCGCCGAAAATTTTGAGCGAGAAGTATCCCGTGAGCAAAAATCCGATCAGCGAAAACGGAAAGATATACTGCACGATCGACCAAAGGCCCGGCACAAAAACCGCACCGATGATGAACAGCGTATTGATCGTCATGGCGATGGTGAGCGGAATGGCCATCAGCGTCACTTCGCTGTTGCTTTTTTTGAGTTGGGTGTATGCATCGGTTTGTTTGAACAGACGGAACTCACGTATGTTCCACAGCAACAACCGCACATGGTTGACGAAGAAATAGAGAATACCCAGGAGGGCAAACACAATCAAGGCTTGTTTCCAGACGGGGGCATGCGCAAACACGGCCGTCCACTGCTCGAAAATGACCACTGGGGTCTTTTTGTGGGGAATCGAAAAGGTGAGGTAGATGAAAAACGTCACCACCATCCCCCCGTTTCCAAGGGCGGCAAGAAAATAGAGTGGAGAGTATTTTTCTCCCAAATTTTTGATCATAACTGTTCCTTAATAAAAAATATATGGCTGGCATCACTGCGCTAAATGGCTTAAGG
>CAZRUT010000208.1:0-2736 GCA_964603215.1 uncultured Nitratifractor sp. | reverse complement strand
TGCTTCCGAAGTGCTCCCCGAGGGAAATCACGGCATTTACCGGAGTTCTCCTGCTTCATCTCCCCGCCCCAATACCTCCCAAAGGAGCACCCCATGAGCACCATTGTTATTACCGGATGCAGTACCGGCATCGGACTGGCGACAGCCAAATACCTCAAGGACCGCTTCATCGATGTCTATCCGACCGCCCGGCGGATCGAAGATGTGGACATGCTGCGCGGACTGGGCTTTGACACGGCGATGCAGCTGGATGTGCGCCAACCCGATCAGATCCGTACCGTGATCGAAACAGTCCGTGCCGATGCCGGCACGATTGATGCGTGGTTTAACAATGCCGGCTACGGGCAAATGGGGGCGATCGAAGATGTCCCCACTGCGGCGCTTCGGGAACAGTTCGAGACCAATGTATTCGGTTTGCATGAGTGCACCCGGCACATCGTACCGGTCATGCGGGAGCAGGGGCACGGTACGATCATCCAGCACAGTTCGGTGCTGGGCCTTGTTTCCCTCCCGTTTCGCGGGGCGTACAATGCAAGCAAATATGCGGTCGAGGGTTTGACCGATACTTTGCGTCAGGAACTGACCGGCACCGGGATTTACCCCGTACTGCTCAACACCGGCCCAATCACGAGCCGCTTCCGCGAAACGGCGGTTGCCACACTGGATCATCTTGATGCAGCACACTCGGTGTTTGCCGAAAAATACCGTGCATCCCGCAACGGAACGGCCAGGCGGGTACCCTTCGGCCTGGGGCCCGATGCCGTCGCGCGGGTGGTCTATGAAATCCTTGCAAGCGATCACCCCCGCCCCCGCTACTACATCACAAAAGCGACATATTTGCTGGGCTATGCCAAACGGATTCTCAGTACGAATCTGCTGGACAAACTGGCACAAAAAATTTAATCTTCAAGGAGCACATCATGGACAAAATTTGTATCGGAGTCGTCACCACAAGCGACCGGGCCTATGCCGGTATTTACGAAGACATTTCCGGCAAAGCAATTATGGAGGTCATGGAGGAGTATCTGCGTAATGAAATCGAATACGAATACCGCTGTATCCCCGATGAACAGCCTGTAATCGAAACCACCCTCATCGAGCTGGCCCGGGACAAACGCTGCGACCTGATTGTCACCACCGGCGGCACCGGACCGGCCAAACGTGACGTGACCACCGAAGCGACCGAGCGGGTGTGCCAGAAGCTCCTGCCGGGCTTTGGCGAGCAGATGCGCGCCGCCAGCCTCCGGTATGTTCCCACGGCGATCCTTTCCCGACAGACCGCCGGCATTTGCAACGATGCGCTGATCATCAACCTGCCCGGAAAACCCAAAGCGATTCGCGAATGCCTTGATGCGGTTTTTCCGGCCGTACCGTATTGTATCGACCTGATTGGCGGAGCATATATGGAAGCTGATGAGGCCGTCATCAAAGTCTTTCGGCCCACAAAAAAGTAAGCGATATCCGGTGAAAGATTGCGATGGTATGTGTCACCATGCCAACACAAAAGATAAGCATCAGCATGTACGAGGAGCCCTGTATGGACATTGAGATGATCGAGAACAAAATCGGTGAGATTTTTGTCGAACTTGAGCGTGAAGTTATGGAAATAATCGGCAACGAAAAGTTGGACAAGAAGCAAACCAATCTGCGGATGAAACCCCTGACCAGCACCAAACAGATACTCATCAATGCACTTGAGAGCATCAAGATGGTGGATGGACTCTCACGGCAGGAGTAGGGCCGAACCGTATCACCGTTTCCGGACAGGGTGCTGGTTTGGGGACGGATAAATTGTTATAAATCCGAAGTAGGTTACAATCGGGTATTCCAATACACCAAGGAGACACTATGTCACTCAAAGCCGCCGTCAACGGGACAGGACGCATTGGTCTGATCGCCATCAAAATCCTCACCGAACGGAGCGATACCGAACTCGTCGCCATCAACACCACCGCTTCACTGGACATGTTGGCATATCTGCTCAAATACGATACCGTCCATCGGAATGCAGCGGTGGAGATCCTCGATGAGACGACGATGCGGATCAATGGAAAATCGGTCCATATTTTTAGTGAACGGGACCCGCAGAAGCTGGATTTTGGCTCCAGAGGGGCCGAGGTGGTGCTGGAGTGCACCGGTGTCTTTCTGACGACCCAAAAGGCGGAAGCGTTCCTCAAAAACGGGGTCAAGCACGTGGTGATGTCTGCACCGGCCAAAGACACCGTGACACCGACTTTTGTTTTGAATATCAATACCGATACGTATGCCGGACAGGCCATTGTGTCCAATGCCAGCTGCACCACCAACGCACTTGCGCCGGTCTGCAAAGTCCTCGACGATGCGTTTGGGATCGAAAATGGGCTGATGACCACCATCCACTCCTACACCAACGATCAAAATCTCCTGGATGTGAAACACAAAAAAGATTTTCGCCGTGCCCGAGCCGCGGCGGTCAACATGATCCCCACCACCACCGGAGCGGCCAAAGCCATCGGCCTGGTGATGCCGCACCTGCAAGGCAAGCTCAACGGCTACGCCATGCGCGTCCCCACTCCTGATGTCTCCGTGGTCGATTTGACGGTCAATGTGCGCAAAAGCGTCACGACAGAAGCGGTCAATGACGCATTCGAATCCGCGGCGCAGGGGGCGTTTGCCGGCTTGATCGAAATTGACCACGACAAACGGGTCTCAAGCGACTTTGTCGGTTCACGTTTCAGCACCACCGTTGTCCCCGAC
>CAZRUT010000207.1:0-2738 GCA_964603215.1 uncultured Nitratifractor sp. | reverse complement strand
CGTCTGGTACGATACCAACCGAAACGGCATTCAGGACAATGGAGAAGGCGGTGTGGAAGGCGTCACCGTCAATTTGATTGATGCAAATGACCATATCGCCGGCACTGCAACCACGGATGGTGACGGCCATTATCTTTTGAATAATGTCGAACCAGGTGATTACCATATTGCATTCGATTTGAATACCTTGCCGGACAATTACAATGTCACGACACAAAATCAGGGCAGCGATGACGCAAAAGACTCTGATGCCAATGCCACAACAGGTAAAACAGAAACAACAACCCTCGATCCGGGTGAGAACGATACAAGCTGGGATATGGGGATCAAACCTACATATTGTCTGGGAGATTTTGTTTGGAATGATGCCGACAAAGACGGCATTCAGGATTCCGGAGAGGAGGGCGTAGCAGGAGTCGAAGTGGCATTGTATCACAATGATGTTCCTACCGGTGCCACGACTCAGACAGATGCGCAGGGTGCATACATGTTCTGTGGACTGGAGCATGGAACCTATCATGTCCATTTTACGGTACCCAGTCGTTATGCTGTCAGCCCAAGTAATCAGGGCAGTGATGCCGCCAAAGACAGTGACAGTGATGCGCATGGTGTGAGCGGAACGGTTACGATTCAGGAAGAAAATAATATGACATTGGATATGGGGATGTATCTCAAACCGCTTGCCCCTACTACCGTCAAAATCGGCGATCTTGTTTGGTTTGAAAGCGATCACGACGGCAATCCGGCTACCGGTACTATTACATACCCGCCGGCAGGAACAGTCGTAACAGCTACCTCCAGTAACAGTACGGTCTATACCGGTGCTACCGATGCGCATGGACATTACGCTATCGTTGTTCCGGCCAACGATACTTATATGGTGACGGTGCATGTGGAGAGTTTTGTGGTGCCGACGACCGGCTCGGATGACAGCGCGATCCACGATGCAGCCTCCGAAAACAACCACTCGCACAATGGTGACGGAACCACTGTAGCGGTTACGACAACGGACAACATGAGTGTGGATTTCGGATTTACAACTCCGAGCTATGCCCACATCGGCGATTACTTTTGGATGGATAAAAACAGTGACGGCATTCAGGACCCCGATGAGCCTGTTGTAGCCGGAGCCACCGTCGAATTGTTTGATGCGGATGGCAATCCCGTCAACGATCTTCATGGCAATCATACACAAGTGACCGATGCCAATGGAAAATATGGCTTTGATGTCGCGGCGGGCAAAACTTATAAAGTGCGCTTTACCATCCCGGAAGAGATGATAGAAGACGGTTATGTCTTTACCACAACCGGTGCCGGCGATGATGCCGTCAACAACGACGTCGAGTCTGATGGATATACCCTGACCATCACCCCCGATGCCGGAGACAATGTGCTGACGCTGGATGCCGGTATTACATGCGGGTGTGCCGGTGTCGTGAGCGACAGTATTGATGCAATGAATCCTTTTTCATTCATATGGATGGTTTTGGGTATCTGGATGATGGTGTTGGTATTCGCCGGAAGTCCCCTCAAGTCCACTCAGAACAAGCAGGAGGTGTAATATAGAGACCAACGTGTTGAGTACAGACAGTACGCTGATGAGAAAGTGTTACTGAATTTCTCAAAAAAGATGGCTCAAAAATGAGCCTTTCAATAGCTCTTGCATAGACAAGAAAAATATGATACAATAGCGGTGATTAAAAGCCAAACTTGTTGCGAGGCAAGGACGGAAAGCTACGGGTCTTTTACCTGGGGAGGGAAGAGAGTCGGGTTGCAATCATTACTATTCCCTTGTTAAGGAAAAGCCATGAAAGCAACGATCTTCACTTCCGGACTCCATTTTTTACTGCGTAATATCTTTATTATTCTTTTAGGATTGACGCATTGGGCGTATGCCGATGCCAATACATGTTACGCCGTGCCTGATTCAAGCAATAAACTTATTTCCATACGATCCGATGGTACACATTTTCATGAGATTGGTGATTTGGGCGTCGACAATGTCGAGGCCATTGCTCTGGATCCAGAGCATGGGGTACTGTACGGTGCGGATGCAGGCAAGCTGGGCACCATCAGTTTAAGCTCCGGCCATTTTCATGCAATCGGTACGTTTGGCTATGGGCATGGGGCTGAAGGCACTGTTCATTTTGATGATGTGGACAGCTTGGCCTTTGACCCCGACAGCGGTATTCTCTATGGGGTTGCGCGTCGCGGCAGCAACAAGGATGATGCGCTGTTCCAAATCAACACTGACACCGGTACGTACATTCCCAATGCCTTTGGTTCCGGGGTAGATTATGTGACGGTCAAAACCCGATTTGAACTTGGGTTGCCGGATATTGATGATATTGCCATTGATGCTTCGGGCCATATGTATGCCGTGGCCAACAAGTCGAACGGCGATCATGTGATCGAAATCGACAAAGCAACCGGCGTGATTACCGATATAGGCCGACTGACAGATGATGCCGATGACGCGGGTGTGGACGATATGGAGGGCCTCACCTTTTTCGGAGGGGGCGACCTCTACGGTACCACCGGCGATGGTGGCAGCAAGAAAAACAGCATGTGGCGTATCGATAAAAAAACGGCTGTGGCGTACATCATCAACCACTTTCCCCATTTTGCCGATTATGAAGCCATTACTTGCAAAAGAACAGGCTCACAACAAAGCAATCAAAACAACACAGACAACGGCAACGCCAGTCCAAGTGGCAACGCTGTACTGTCCGGACGTG
>CAZRUT010000206.1:0-2800 GCA_964603215.1 uncultured Nitratifractor sp. | reverse complement strand
GGCCTTGCTGGGACGGATTCCTTCAGCGGTGGGCTATCAGCCGACGCTGGCATCCGAAATGGGCAAGCTTCAGGAGCGGATCACCTCGACAAACAAAGGTTCGATTACGTCGGTTCAGGCTGTTTATGTTCCGGCGGATGACTTGACCGACCCGGCTCCCGCATCGGTCTTTGCCCACCTGGATGCTACGACGGTTTTGAACCGTGCCATTGCCGAAAAAGGGATTTATCCTGCGGTCGATCCTCTTGATTCGACTTCGCGCATGCTCGATCCGCAAATTGTCGGTGAAGAGCATTACGAAGTAGCCCGCGGTGTGCAGGCGATCCTTCAGAAATACAAAGACCTTCAGGATATCATCGCGATCCTTGGTATGGATGAGCTGAGTGAAGACGACAAACTTGTCGTTGAGCGTGCACGGAAGGTCGAAAAGTATCTCTCGCAGCCGTTCCACGTTGCCGAAGTCTTTACCGGCAGTCCGGGCGTATATGTCACACTTGACGAGACCATCAAGGGATTCAAAGGATTGTTGAACGGAGAGTACGATGATCTTCCGGAAGCCGCATTCTATATGGTCGGCAACATGGACGAAGCGATCGCCAAAGCAGACAAGATGAAAAAGAAGGCTTCCTGAGCCCGAAAGGAACCCCATGAAAACCATGAAGCTTGAGATCGTAACCCCGCAGGGCCTGGTGTATGACGACGACATTGTCCAGGTGACCCTCCCCGGAAAAGAAGGGGAATTTGGCGTACTGCCCGAACACGCTTCGCTGGTGGCATTGCTTGATGCCGGCGTCATCATGATCGATTCGGCTGCCGACAAAGGGATCAACGTTGCCATTAACGGCGGTTATGTCAAGGTGGACGAAAACAAAGTCAGCTGCATCGTGGATGGTGCAGTCGCCCTCAGCGATGAGGACGGCCAAATCAGCACCCGTCTCGAAGAGGCCAAGGAACTCCTGAAAAAAGCCGAAACATCCAGTACTGCGATTGCCACGGCGGTCGGCAAGGTGGAATCAATCGCCAAAGCGCGATAGGACCGCGTTTTGTTTGCGGCATTGGGTCATTATCTCTCCCAGAGCAGCGCCATCACCCTGATGGTCATTGTGCTGCTCTCTCTCTATTTTATTGCGACCCTCTGGATTTTTATCTACCGCTTTCGGATGCTTGAGAAGCGCCTGACGCTTGAAGCCAATTCGCTTTCGCGCATGTACATGGGCCGTTCCCAGGGGGCTGCCCGCAACTCCGTATTGTACGGCTACATTGCCCGGGTTGATACCCTCACACCGGCCATCCTCAAAGCAGCCATCAGTGATACCATTCGTGTTGCGACGCGGGGATTGACATTTCTCTCTATCGCCTCATCGACGGCACCGTTCATCGGGCTGTTCGGAACAGTGATCGGGATTTTGGAGACATTCAGCAAGCTGAGCACCCAGAAAAGCGCGGCACTCAATGTGGTGGCTCCAGCCATCAGTGAAGCATTGATTGCGACGGCTGTAGGAATTTTTGTAGCGATTTTTGCCTATTCGTTTCACCTGCTCCTCAAGCGAAAAGCCTATGAGCTCAGTTCCGTACTCGAATCTCAGGCCGAAGTCATTTTGGCGCACCATACGGAATCTGACGATGTTTCACTGGGATGATGATCCAGATCTCAACATTACGCCGCTGGTGGATGTGATGCTGGTTTTGATGGCGATTTTGATGATTACGGCCCCCACGATCAATTATGAAGAATCCATCTCCCTGCCGCAGGGCACCCGGTCCAAGCCGGCAACCCGACATCCGACCGTGACGATCCGGATGGACAAACACCGCAAAATCTACCTGGGAAACGAGACATTTACACTGGCCAATTTTCCGGACAGTTTCATGCTCAAGGCCAAACATTTCGATCCAAAAAGTGACGTGTTTATCCGTGCAGACAAAGCCCTGGATTACGGAAGCGTGATGCGCCTTCTGCGCAGTGTCAAAGCCGTCGGTTCACACAGGCATCGTTGATTACCGAATAATGAAACTGCATCCAAAATATACTTCCGGCCTGTTTGCCGTGACAATATATGTGGTGTTGATCGGATTGATTTTCTATTATTTCGCATACCGCATCGAAGAAAAAAAAACCCACTTTGTCGCCAAAAATTCCCATGCAATTGCCGTGACCCTGCATGCACCCGGGCACAAAAAAACATCACATTCCTCCGAAAAAAAACATCCCCCGGTTCAAAAAAAACATACAAAACCCAAGCCCATGCAAGCATCCAAACGCTCCACACCCATAAAGGCGGCAAAAAAAATCATCAAAAAATCTCCCAAAAAAATAAAAGCAAAACGCCTGTTTTCGGATATAAAGCCCACCAGGAAACCGAAAAAATCTACCGAATCATCGACCCGGAAGCACACGAATAAGCCCCAGCGTTCCCGCCGTGCTACCAAGAAAAAAATCCGCAAAGATACCGGTGTGGAGCATCGCTATCTTGCCACCGTGCAGAATAAACTGTACGGCTGGCCCCCCCAGTCCAACTTTGCCGGAGCGACTTTGACCATCGGGCTGACGATTTATCCCAATGGGCGATTCGAGTACGTTGTGCTTACCCCCTCACAAAACCCCGACTTTCACCGCACTATTTTGCACTACCTCAAGCAGCTCCAGTCGGTTGGGTTTGCACCGACCCCCACCGGAAAAAAATACACATTCAAGGTTGAGATTATTGCAAAATAAATCAAACGCGGCTTGTAGTCATACTATTTAATATTGATTTCAGCACCCTCAGGGTACAATACACGAACAAACCGAGAGGAGATG
>CAZRUT010000205.1:2563-2836 GCA_964603215.1 uncultured Nitratifractor sp. | reverse complement strand
CTCGATGCTTCCATGATAATCGAGATGATCGCTGGTCACATTTGTGTGGATTTTCAAAGCAAACTCAATCCCTTCGATCCGATCCTGATCAATTGCGTGGGAGCTTACTTCCATCACAAAATAGGTGCAGCCGTGCTCCAGGGCCTGGTGCATATTGTGCAGGGTCTCCAAGATAGACGGCGTGGTCATGCTCTTGGCTTCTATTTGCATGTCGGCAGCAAAAAAACCGCGTGTCCCCTGCAGGCCACTTGGTGTGCCCAGGTCTGTCAAAAA
>CAZRUT010000205.1:0-2553 GCA_964603215.1 uncultured Nitratifractor sp. | reverse complement strand
AGTGGTTGTTTTGCCGTTGGTACCGGTAATGCCTACTGTTTTGAGTCGATTAAGGTGCCATAAATCAAAGAGTTTCTGAGGCGTTATGAACGCCACTTCTTCTTGGAGCGCCTCATAATAGCGTCGGTTTTGTGCTGTGCGCAACAAAAGAGTTTTTGGGCCCAGTTCAGCGGTACTATCCGTGATAAATGTATAGCCCGGGTACGAAAAAGGGAGGCGCATTACTGTTCTTTGGGTATCAGGCGATATAATGCATAAATATCCTGATCGTACACTGGGTCTCCGGCCAGTGCATCGAGATATCCCAAAGCCATATCATGATACCCCGCTGCAATCAAACGCTGCATAAAATCAATGAAATCTTCTTTGGAAGCAATGATGACTTTGGTGGAAAACATAATATTCTCAAATGCATTTTTAAAGCTTCTTTCCGCTTCGATTGTTTGGATAAAATCGGTATACGCTATGCCGTCCTCCATTTCCGCTTCCGTGTGGCCGCTAAATGCCTGCTGGATCACGATGCGGGTTGCATGAATCGCCTGCATGAGATCATTAATGACACGATCGGCATCGGCGTTGGATTGCTTGATTGTTTGATAGTAGTCAAAAAGTGCTTGAGCATCGTCTTCGTTCTCCAATCCCATATCACTCAAATAAGCCCCTACCTCCGCCTCTTTGAGTTTGGGGTGGTCTTTGAGGATCAGACCGTAAATTTTGAGCGCGCTGTTGTAATCTTTGCGCAGAAATTGATCCTCGGCACGTTGCAATAAAACTTGTTCATTGATCATCAGGTGGTTGTTCCTTGCTGTTAAAATCATGACGGCATCCGGCCGTAAAGGTATTTTACACTAATTATCCATAGGATTACGCTACATATGTTGCAATTTTAGATGGAGCATGGAGCAACGATAGCAAAATAGGAGGAGTAAAAGGAAGATGCCGGACCTGATGTCCGGCTGTCACATTATACCAGCGCAACAAACGCCATTGGGGTGGCGTCGCCGCGGCGGGTGCGGGTTTTGATAATGCGGGTATAGCCACCGTTGCGCTCTTGGTACTGGGGTGCGATTTCTTCGACCAGTTTTTTGGTGCTGGCCTTGCACTGGAGCATCGCAAAGATAGCGCGGTGGGCATTGCTGTCCCCGGCAGAAGCCTTGGAAATCAGGCGCTCGTAATACTTGCGCAGTTCTTTGGCTTTTGGGAGGGTCGTTTCGATCCGGCCATGCTCGGTCAGTGCAATCGCAAGGTTTTTCAACAAAGCGGCACGGTGAGCGGAAGTTCGGCTCAGTCGTCGGTATCCATGTTTATGTCTCATGGGGGTCCTTTTATTCTTTTAGTTGTTCAATTTTGTTCGCCAATGCGGTACGTATTGCATCGGGGAGCGTAAAGTCGGTACCAAATCCCTGTTCTTCAAGGCATTCTTTGATTTCATCCAGCGATTTTTTACCGAGATTTTTGATGTTTTTGAGTTCATTCTCACTCATCAGAACCAATTCACCCAGATACTTGATTCCGGCACGATCGAGCGAGTTAAAGCTGCGTGCACTCAAGCCCAGGAAATCGACACCGACCAAAAACGGCTTGAGTTCATTTTTGCCACTTTTTCGGGTCGGAGCACTCTCGATATTGATATCGAGAACGTTGTTGAATACCGACATCTGTTTGCTCATCGTATTGAGCGCATTGGCAAACGCTTCGACGGGCGAGATTTGTCCGTCGGTTTCGATATCAAACACAATTTTTTCATAGTCGGGGTTGTCCTCGACCAATACATTCTCAATGGCGTAGTTTGCCTTGCGTACCGGTGTAAAAAATGCATCCAGTGCGATGGCACTCTCATCGACGGTTTCAGCCAAATCTTCACTGGGGACATAACCAATCCCTCTGGCGATCTCGATGGTAAAGTTGAGTTCGGCGTCTTCGTTGAGTGTTGCCAGCACAATGTCGCCATTGATTACATCCACCTGATCATTGACCAAGTCACCCGCCAGCACCTCTTTGGGACCTTTGATGGCATAACTGACCTGCGCACGATCCTGATCATTTTTGATCTGAAAACGGATGCTCTTAAGATGAATGATAAACATCGCGACATCCTCGTGCATACCACGTATGGAGTCAAACTCATGCGCCGCCCCTTCGATCGTGAGCGATATCGGGGCATATCCGATGGAACTGCCGAGGATCAAGCGTCTCAAAGGGTGCGCCAGCGTAACCGCATAACCACTCTCGAAAGGGTAGGCGATAATCTGGGCATGGTTTTTGCTGATCGCGTTTACCTCGGCTTCGGTTGGCAAAAAGGGTGCAACTTTAATTTTCTTCATGGGCTAACCTTTATAGAAATTACTTGGAATACAGCTCGACGATCAAACGCTCTTCTACCGGGATCGATATCTCTTCTCGTTCGGGAATACGGCTCAGGAGCCCAAAGAGCTTCTCCTTGTCGACATCCACCCACTCAACCATGCCGGTTTGATTGGTCAATTCCATAGCGCGAAGAACCTGGGGGTTGGTCTTGCTCTTTTCGCGAATTTCAACTTTTTGGCCGGCGCG
>CAZRUT010000204.1:0-2836 GCA_964603215.1 uncultured Nitratifractor sp. | reverse complement strand
TCCTCAACCGCAGCAACAACGATGCTGTGCATGGCACCCTGCAGGCGAACACGTAGGGTGCGATTTGCCGCACCGCATCATGAACCTCAGCAATCAATGTTGCCAATATTTATCGGGTGCGGTGCAGTATGATAATAATCTGTTTGCTCCTTTCGAGGTGCCCTGATGAACATGATTGAAGAGTCAATGAAGAGGCCGTCCTTTTCGGCCTGATAATGTATTGGCACCCGGATTGCTTGGCATGGCTGCGTCGTGTATCGCTGTAAGACACCCATACCTCCAAAATCGCCGGTCCGTGGGCAATTTTTTCGCTATAATACTCCCACATCAGATATGGAGGAATGTACATGCAGTATCCGTCTCTTGTGATCGCGGATCATTTGCCCGAAGTGCAACAGTCGGGTCAAAAGGTTTTTAGAAAAAGCGGGAAACTGACGACAAAATTTTACCGCAATGCGTTCATCCGTCTTCAGCACGAGATGGTCAAACTCCAGCAATGGATCATCGAAACGGATCAGAGGCTGCTGATGATTTTCGAGGGAATGGATACTGCTGGAAAAAGTTCGACCATCAAAGCATTCAATGCCTACCTCAATCCACGCCATACATGGAGTGTGGCGCTCCCCAAGCCGACTGAAGTGGAACGGGGGCAGTGGTATTTCCAACGCCATTTGCGGGCGATGCCCAATCCGGGCGAGATTGTTTTTTTTGACCGCAGTTGGTACAACCGTGCCGGGATTGAACAGGTTTTTGGGTTTTGCACCCCGCAGGAGCACGATGCATTTTATGCGCAGGTCAATCCGGTAGAACACATGTTGACCGATGACGGCATCTATGTATTTAAATTTTATCTCAATATCGATCATGCAACGCAGGCAGATCGCATTCGTGACCGGGAGCGTGATCCGCTCAAACGGTGGAAACTCTCTAAGCTGGACTATGCATCCCACGAACGCTACGAGACATATGTGGCGTTGCGGGATAAAATGTTTCGCAAAACCGGGACGGCATACGCCCCCTGGGTTGCACTGGATGCGGTGGACAAGAAGCGGGCCCGGCTCAATGCCCTGCGCCATTTGCTCAGCAACGTGCCGTATGCCGGGCGGGATATGGAAGCGGTGATGGGGGTTGATCGCGCGATCGTGACACTGCACAACCGCGCCTGAAATTTATTGGGGCAGCAGCTCCAGCTGCGGGCTGGGTTCAGCAAAATAGTACCCCTGGCAGTAGTCCATATTGAGCCGTTGGCACTCGGCAAAGAGGTCAGGAGTGCTGACATATTCTGCAACAGTTTTGATCCCAAATTCCCGGGCATATTCAACAATATTTTCGACCATTTTGTGGCTGCGTTTGTCGTGCATCATTGCCTGGATGAGGCTGCCGTCGATTTTGAGATAATCGGGATTGAGTGCAACGACCCTCCGGAGATTGGAATAGCCGGAACCGAAGTCATCGATGGCAAACTGCACGCCCAATGCGCGGAAATGTGCGATAAACTCTTCGAGAAGATCGGGATTTTTGACGAAGCTGGTTTCCAGGATTTCGAACACCACGCGGCCGGCAGCATGGTATTGTTCGATCATTGCTTCCAAAAAGGTTTGAATCGGCTCTTTTTCCATATCCTCATAGGAGAGATTGATGGTAAAAGAAATATCCGGTTTGTCACCGAAAAAGCGAAATGCCTTCTCAATCAATCGGCGGGAGATCGGGAGGTATAGTTTGGTTTTTTTGGCCACGTCAAGGAATACGGTAGGAGATATGTATTCGATTTTTCCGTTGCTGCGTTTGAGGCGCATCAGGGCTTCGTAGTGGATCACCTCTTTGTCGCGGTTGACGATGGGGTGGAAAAAAGGGACGATGGCGTCGCGGTCGAGTGCTGCTTTGAGTTCGTCATGCCACAGACGGTTGAATTTGACTTCACGGATGTAGGCACTCTCGTCATGGTAAATCCAAAACGGTTCATTTTTTGTGTTGGCAATATCGAGTGCCGTGTAGGCGTCGTGAAGGCAGTCGCCCCCCTGTGCTGCTCCGATGGTGACCGAAACCTCCATGTTGCACTTGGAACAGTCTTTTAATTGAACGCGAATTTCGTGGATTTTGGATTCGATCAGGGTCGGATCGCTTGAAAATGAGTCAAAGTAAACCCCAAAGACATCTCCGGCCACACGGAAAATGTCGGCATCAGGATTGAACCGACGCAGTTTGTCGGCCTGATTTCGGAGAATTTTGTTGCCAAATTCCATTCCGTACAGGCTGTTGATATCGCTGAAACCATCCAAATCGACCAGTAAAAGCAGTGCCGATTCCCCTGAGACAGTTTCTTCAAGCCGCAAGCGACTGTAAAGACCGGTGAGTCGATCGTGGTAGAGCTTGTTTTGCATCTCGCGCACAAAAATTCTGAATATCATAAACAACAGGACAAAAATCAAGGCCGAAACGGAGAGGATGATGTAGTTGTAGCGTTCTTTGCGTATTTCTATGTTGTGCAGGGCGGCATCATGGCGGCGCTTGGCATCATAGTAGAGTTCATTGGCATCTTCTTTCATCCGACGGAAAACAGAATCCAGGGATTTGGCGAGCAGCATAATGCTGCCGGCCAGATGCAGCAATGGCTTTTGATGATTTTGGGCATCGATTTTTTGGACAACCAATGTGTGGAGCTGTCGGGTCATGTTTTGCAGGAGGACAATACGGGGTTTGAGCCGGATCGCCTTACTCGAGAGATGTTTCGGGGCGGGCAGACGGTATGCAGCCACAAAATCATTTTTTCCGGCACGGTTGAGCGGAATATGCCGCGTATAGGTGCCGCCTGCCTCGAGCAAACCGATCAAAATAC
>CAZRUT010000203.1:0-2838 GCA_964603215.1 uncultured Nitratifractor sp. | reverse complement strand
AAAACAACGCGGAGCCGAAATGTCTTCGAGGTTCACGCCGCCAAAACTGTCGGCAATGCGGGCTACGGTTGCAATGATCTCTTCGGTGTCTTTGGTGTTGATTTCGATGTCTACCGCGTCAACATTGGCGAACGTTTTGAACAAAACGCCCTTGCCCTCCATGACCGGCTTGCCGGCCAGATGACCGATGTCACCCAACCCCAACACTGCCGTCCCGTCGCTGATGACGGCGACAAGGTTGCCTTTGTTGGTATATTCATAAGCTTTTTCAACGTCTTTTTCAATCTCAAGGCATGGAAAGGCAACGCCCGGACTGTATGCCATGGAAAGCTCTTTTTCGGTGCTGCACGGTTTGGTCAGGAGGGTACCTGTTTTTCCGTTGGTATCGAATGCGTTTTGTGCGCGGTGGTAGTTTAGGGATTCCTCTTTGAAATCACTCATTGTCTGCTCCTTTTTTGTCTATAAGAATGGTTGTGTAACGGCATTGTAATCTTTTTTATTTAAAGATCGATAGCAGGACCCCGGCCGCAACGGCTGATCCGATCACACCTGCTACATTTGGGCCCATGGCATGCATCAACAAAATGTTGCCGGGCCGCTCTTCGGCGCCCACTTTGCTGACCACCCGGGCCGCCATCGGCACGGCAGAAACCCCGGCAGCACCAATCAACGGATTGATGGGCTCATCGGAAAAACGATTCATCAGTTTTCCCATCAGCACTCCGGCAGCTGTCCCCACGCCAAATGCCACCAGGCCGATGATCATGATCCCGAGTGTCTCCGGAACCAGAAACGAATCGGCTTTGAGTTTGGAGCCGACCCCCAGTCCGAGAAAAATGGTCACAATATTGATCAGCGAATTTTGCATTTCGCCGCTGAGGCGGTCAACAACTCCCGATTCTTTGGCAAAATTGCCAAAGGTAAATGCCCCCATCAGCGGGGCTGCATCTGGAAGAATCAGTACAATCATCATCATGACGACCAGCGGAAAAAGCATTTTTTCCAAATGGGGCACTTTGCGGGTAGTGGTCATGACGATTTTCCGCTCTTCAGGCGTCGTCAGCGCCCGCATGATCGGAGGCTGGATCACGGGAACCAATGCCATATACGAGTACGCCGCCACGGCAATCGCGCCCAGCAGCTCCGGCGAAAGGGCCGACGCAATGAAGATCGATGTGGGACCGTCTGCCCCGCCGATGATGCTGATCGAGGCACATTGTTTGAGTGTGTAGTGAAACACGTCGGTATATTGCGACAGAGCAGCCGCTCCCACCAAGGACCCAAAAATCCCAAATTGCGCCGCCGCACCGAGCAAAGCGGTTTTGGGATGCGACAGCAGCGGACCAAAATCGGTCATCGCCCCCACGCCCATAAAGATCAGCAGAGGAAAAAACTCGTTGGCAATCCCCATATGGTAGATAATCCCGAGCATGCCGTGCGCACCCGTCATATTGGCAATCGGGACATTGGCCAGCAAACCGCCAAACGCTATCGGCAGCAGCAGCAAGGGCTCGAAGCCCTTGGCAATCGCCAGATAGAACAGCAAAAACACAATGGCAAACATCAATACCCGCCCCCAGCTCTCGTACCAGGCACCATCAATAGATTTGCCGCCGATGACCTGCAGCGTATGCCTGGGGTTGACGATGGCACCAATGCCGGTCGTAGCAAAAAAATCATGCAGTAACCGGGATAAGCTTTTGGATTCAAATGCTTTTTCGGTGGCGGTCGGTCCGGGGTGTGACGGCAACGGAACGGGGGGTTCTGATGCCCCCGATGCGACGCTCATTGCGATCCAGAATGCCATAAGGGCAAGAACGATCCGTTTCATCATGCTGCTCAGACCAATGTCGCAAGCAGCTGACCGTCCTGGACGCTGTCATTAATCTTGACATCCACACTGGCCAGCGTGCCGGCTTGGGGCGCAGCGATTTCGATCTCCATTTTCATTGCCTCAAGGATCAGAATTGTCTCCCCTTCTGCCACCGCGTCGCCGGGGGATTTCAGCACTTTCCATACATTACCGGGGGTTTGGGAGCAAATCTCAAAGCTCCCTGCGCCTGACGGGGCTGCATCCGGAGCCGTTTCAGGTGCCGGGCGTGCTTGCGCCGGCGCAATCTGTATGTCACCTTCGCCTTCGTGTACCTGCACGCTGTACTGTTTGCCGTCCACGACGACGGTGTAATTTCCTGCCATGACTTCTTCTCCTGTTTTGGGTGTGGTTTCGGGTGCTCCCTTGCGCACCATCAGCGGGGATTCCCCCTTGAGGAATGCAATGCCTTTTTTGTCACCGGCACATGCAATGAAAATGTTTTCTTCGGTACGCGCCAATCCTTCAGATTCCAGTTGGGCTTTCCAGTAGGCAATCGACTTCTTTTCATCGCGGTCGGCAATATCCAGCGGGTTTGCCTCTGTCGGATCCAGCGCGAGCTGCTTGCCGGCCAGTGCCACAATCTCCGGATCCGGCGCGACCGGTGTACGGCCGAAGTATCCCAGCACCATTTTGCCGTAGCCCGGAGCAATCTGCTTCCACGGTCCGAACATCACATTGGCATAGGCCTGCTGCCAGTAAAACTGCGACACCGGTGTCACCGATGTGCCGTAACCGCCCCGTTCCACTACTTCGGTCATGGCGTGGATCACGGCATCAAATGTGTCGAGGGTGCCATCATCCCGCATCATTTGCGTGTTGGCCGTCAGGGCACCGCCGGGCATGGGCGCAAATGGAATCATCGGGTTGACCTGCGTGGCTTCGGGGGGAATAAAATAGTCTTTGAGTGCTGCCTTGAACCGGTCTTCGTAGCGGAGCACCTTATCGAGTTTGAGATCGCCAAGATT
>CAZRUT010000202.1:0-2842 GCA_964603215.1 uncultured Nitratifractor sp. | reverse complement strand
GGCCGCCGCGAGGATCACCATGGTCTTGCCCGAACCCACATCCCCCACGATCATCCGTTTGGCTGCTTTATCGGCGCGCGACACATCATGCCGAATCGCTGCGATCACTTCGCGCTGCTGATCGGTCAGCGCAAACGGCAGTGACGCCACAAATGGCTCAATCGCCCCCTCCAGTGCCGCCATGGCAGGAAAATCGATCCGCTTGCCCTTGAGTTTGGCAAGGTGATTGTAGGCTTCGACACGCTTGAGCGCCTGGATGATCGCGGGCTTGAGAGACCCTGCCGGGTACAGCGATGCGCGCGCATCGGGAAAATGGAGCTGCATGAGTGCGGCAACTTCCGTGCTTTCCAGTCCCGCATCATAGAGATTCTTTTCGGTCACAAATGTTTGAACCAGTGTGCGCATCGCTGCCTGCTTGATGACTGTTTTGTATCGGGGGACAACGGTGCCGACCGTCTGGATGGTTTTGGGCTGGGGAAGCTGCAAGTGCCCGTGGTATTGCTCCAGCTTCCCCTGAATGTAATGGTGGCTTCCCGGCGTAAACAGCCGGTAGTGATAGGGGGTGGCATGAAAAAAGACGGCACGGACCTTGCGGCCGAATTTCGGGAGCAGGCACGTCACCTGCAAACGCCCTGACTGCTGCGCCACATCCGTGACCACCACGTGGAGTGTATGGCGTTTGCCCGGTTCCAGCCGGGTGGAGAGGGTGGTATCGTTGTAGGCAACGGGTACGATCAATGCCAGATCCAGCACCGTCGTAATCTTGAGTGCCCCAAACAGGGTTTTGGCTTCTTCGGTTTGCATGACATATTATAGCGAAGCGACACCGGCGCCTCGCCGCATGCGGTCATTGTGTCATGTTTTTTGGGTGACGACGGCAAACGAAAGCCGGGCTGTTTCCGAATGGGCCTGGATAAATCGGTTGACCGTATCACATGTCAGGGCCTCAATGCGTGCCAGTTCTTCACGGGTCGCATCAAGCGGCTTGCCGGCATAATAATGCCCAAAGGCACGCCCGAGCCGCTGTTGGAGTGTCTCGTTGCGCAGCGGTTCACTCCCGAGAAGAAACTGCTGCGCCCCTTCAAGCTCCTCATCCGTGATGCCCTGACGGACAAAATCCTGCACCACGTTACGCACCACATCGATGGCCTCCGATTCGCTTGCGATTTTTGTTTGGAGATGGCCACTGAAGTAATGGGCCGACCGGTGCATGTGAAACCGGCCGTATGCGGAATAGGCCAATCCGCGCTTGACCCGAATCTCTTCCATCAGACGGCTCCCGAATCCGCTGCTGCCGAGAACGAAACCGGCCACGCGGGCCAGCACCGTATCGTCACTGTCATACGGCACATCGAACGGAGCACCGAAATAGACGTACGCCTGCTCGGTCGCATAATGCACATATTCCGTCCGGGGCTCAGCGCGTACGGCACAATACCCAATGGGTTGCACCGATGTTTGCTTGAGCGGAGCAATGGCTTTGCGGATGTACCGTTCGGCCTCTGCAAGCGTCATGTGTCCACCGATCACCACCACCAGATTGGAGAGACTGACAAACTGATTGAGGTGGACCATCACGTCTTCCACCTCCAGCTTGCCGACCGTTTCCGGTGTCCCATCTATCGGATCGGCCATCGGCGTCCCCGCAAACAGGATCCGTGACAGAGCAATGCTGCCCTGATAGTCAAGATCACTCTGTTTTTGGGCCAGTTTGCCTTCAGTCCGCGCCTGGACACTGGCAAAAGCTTCCGGGGTGAGGTTGGGATCGGCCAGCAACTCGGCCATCAGGCCGGCACCAAAATCAAACGACGCGATCAGGCTGCCAAGCTCCACGACCAATGTTTCGCGTCCTGCATGGGCACTCAGACTGATCGCCTGCGATTCCAGCCGCCGGGCAAATGCCGAAGCGCCCGCCCGCCGCGTCCCTTCCCCAAGCAGCCGTGCCGTCATTCTTGCTACGCCGGGCACCGCATCATTGAGTGCCCCGCCATCGGTAAAGACCAGTTGCATCGATCCCAACGGCAGATAGTCATCTGCTTCAAAAATCACCGGAATTTCGACGCCGTACACATCGATGGTATGCAATTGGGCTGCCATCATCACTCCTTGTCTAATCGTATCGTTCCAAAATTTCATACGCCGTGTTGCGCTTGGCCGGCCTTTCCCCAATGTCGGCAATGAGGCGGATCATTTCATCCTGATGCATTTGGTTGCGCACCCCGGCGGCCGAGACGACATTTTCCTCCATCATGGTGCTCCCGAGATCATTGGCCCCCCAGCGCAGTGCCATTTGGCCGATATAGCTCCCCTGTGTCACCCAGGAACTTTGGATGTTGGGAATATTGTCGAGAAAGAGCCGTGCGACCGCTACCAGACGCAAATAGTAGTTGGCGCTGGTTTTGCCCAATGTCGGAAGCTCCCGTTTGAGGGCGGTGTGGTCGCTCTGATAGCTCCACATAATGAAAGCCCGAAATCCACCCGTAGCATCCTGCAGTCTGCGGATGTGGTCAAAATGTTCCACGATTTCCCGAGGCGTCTCAACTGTACCATACATCATGGTGGCGGTAGATTTCATTCCGATGGTATGTGCCGCACGGTGGACATGCAGCCAGGTAGCCACATCGAGCTTTTTGGGGGCGATGATGTCCCGCACCCGGTCGCTGAGGATTTCGGCACCGGCCCCCGGGATCGAGCTGAGTCCCCGGGCCTGAAGACGCCGAAGCACTTCTGAGATCTCCAGGTGCGACCGGCGGGCAATATAATCGATCTCGATCGCTGAAAACCCATGAATCGTTACGTCGGGATATTTTTGGTGAATGTGGGCAACAAGATCTTCATACCA
>CAZRUT010000201.1:0-2852 GCA_964603215.1 uncultured Nitratifractor sp. | reverse complement strand
TGTATCGAACCGACACAAGCATTGTATTGAAACCACAGCTGACATAAGCCGTCTGCCATGTCGGTCATGAATCGAACCGACACAAGCGTTGTATTGAAACGGATCATTAGAGCCATCCCATGCAGATATACAAATAATCGAGATAAAGTATCGATGTAGGGCTGATCGCCGAAGGGGTAGAGCGGAATGAACAAAAAGAATTTTTGCTCAAACATGGCTGTCGATATATACAGGGATATTTGTATTCCAAACCCCTTTCGACACATGCTTTTGAAAAACTTTTGCGTCAGCATGCCGAATCTGCTGCTACCGGATGACATTTTTGTATTTTTGTTGGATACAATCGGGCTTGTGTCGATAAACTTTTACCAATCACTTGTTATAATAAAAATGAAACTATTTCCCAATTGACACAAGGAGAATACCATGGCACAAGAACTGTTTCGTCCTACCAAGGAGCTTTTTAAAAATTCACCGATCCGCAACATGTGTGAATACCACGATCTTGTGGATGCCTTTGCGCAAGATTACGAAGGAACCTGGGAGCGATTTGCCCGGGAAAAGATCGACTGGTATGCACCATTTGATCGCGTCCTCAATGAAGACAATGCACCCTTTTACAAATGGTTTGAAGGGGGAGAGCTCAATGTCGCCTATCAGTGTGTCGGTCGCCATCTTGCAACCCGCAAAAACAAAGCCGCCATTATCTTCGAGGGGGACAACGGCGACCAGCGGATTCTCACATACCGCGAGCTCTATTATGAAGTGAACAAAACCGCCAATCTCTTTCGCAATCAGTTTGATATCCACAAGGGGGATCGTGTTGTCCTGTATATGCCGATGATCCCCGAAGCAGCGATTGCAATGCTGGCCTGTGCCAAACTGGGGGCCATTCACTCCGTCGTTTTCGGCGGTTTTTCGGCTGAAGCCCTTCGCGACCGCATTATCGACGCCGAAGCCAAACTGGTCGTTACGGCGGACGGCGCATTTCGCAAAGGGAAACCCTATATGCTCAAGCCCATTGTGGACAAAGCCCTCGAGCATGGCTGTGAAAGCGTGCAGGCTGTCTGCGTAGTGGAGCGCAACGGCGAAGAGATTCACTGGGAGCCCGGACGCGATTATTCCTATAATGAAATGGTCAAGAGTGAATCGCTGCAGTGTGCGCCGGAAATTGTCGATGCGGAACATCCGCTCTTTCTCCTCTACACGTCGGGGAGTACCGGCAAACCCAAAGGGGTGCAGCACAGTACCGCCGGCTACATTCTCTGGGCGCAGATGACCATGGAATGGGTTTTTGACATACAGGAAAACGATACCTTCTGGTGCACCGCCGACGTAGGATGGATCACCGGCCATACCTATATTGTGTACGGTCCGCTGGCGGCGGGTGCGACTACTGTGATGTTTGAAGGGGTGATGACCTTCCCCGATGCAGGACGCGCATGGAAAATGGTCGAAGAGTATCAGATCAATCAATTCTACACCGCTCCCACCGCCATCCGCCTGCTACACAAAATGGGCCAGGATGAACCGGCCAAATACGATCTGAGCAGCCTGCGCGTACTTGGAACCGTTGGAGAGCCAATCGATCCGCCGGCGTGGAAATGGTATTATGAGCACGTCGGCGGAAGCCGCTGTTCGATTGTCGATACATGGTGGCAGACCGAAACCGGTGGTTATATGAGCAGTCCGCTGCCGGCGGCCACGCCGGTCAAACCTGCCTGTGCCACATTCCCGCTGCCGGGCATTCAGGCCGAAGTGATCCATCCCGACGGCACCAAACCTGATGTCGGCGAACAGGGGCTGATGTGCATCACCAGGCCCTGGCCCAGTATGATCCGCACCATTTGGGGTGATCCGGAACGGTTTAAAAAGTCCTATTTCGGGGATGCAGTCAAAGACGGCAAGCCGGTTTATTTCTCTGGAGACGGCGCGGTTGTGGATGCCGAGGGCTACATCACGATTACCGGGCGTACCGATGATGTCATCAATGTGTCCGGCCACCGGATGGGTACTGCCGAAGTCGAGTCGGCTGTCAAGAAACACCCCAACGTTGCAGCAGTCGCCGTCGTCGGCAAACCGCATGAGATCAAAGGAGAGGGGATTTTTGCCTATGTCGTCCTCAAAGAAGTACCCGTCAATACCAAGGACGAAACCGCCGAAGACTTGGAAATGATCAAAGAGATCAATGCCCTCATCAAGCAGGAGATCGGTGCGATTGCCATGTGTGACGCCATGGCGTTTGTCCCCGACCTGCCCAAAACCCGTTCGGGCAAAGTGATGCGCCGCCTCCTGCGGGCTATTGCCAAAGGAGAGAAGATCACGCAGGATACTTCTACCCTGGAGAATCCGGCCATTGTCGGTGAAATTGAGGCCATTGTCAACGGATAAGGCCTCCTGTGTGCCGCCGGGGGAGTCACCTGCCCCACATGCGGCAATTTTTTAACAAATTTTAACTATTTCTCCACTATTTATGATTATAATATGTCAGCATTATTGTTATTAGTGCACACACCATCCCAAAGGATACCCATGAAACGTATGTTACTTGTTATGATGGCGCTGGCCGTCTCGGCTCTCTATGCGCTCAATCCCCAAACTGCTTCCAAAGAAGAGCTGATGAGCATCAAAGGAATCGGTCCGGTCAAAGCGGCTGCGATCGTCAAATACCGCCGGAGTCACACCATCCGCAATCGCGAAGACTTGATGGCCGTCGATGGCATCGGCCCCGAAATTGCCGACAACGTGTACCGCGATGTAAAGGTAGGTGAGGTAAAACAGAAAAAGCGGATTGTAAAGAGCAAAAAAATGGCAGCAAAAAAAGCGACCAAAAAGGCCAAAAAAGCGACCAA
>CAZRUT010000200.1:0-2861 GCA_964603215.1 uncultured Nitratifractor sp. | reverse complement strand
CCCTATTTGCACTATGAGCATAATGAGCTTGGATATAACTACCGCATGAGCAATGTGCTGGCGGCAATTGGCGTAGCCCAAATGGAGGTACTTGCCAATAGAGTTCAAAGAAAAAGAGAGATCTTTGATCTTTACCAAAAGGGACTTGGCGATATAGAAGAGATCAAGTTTATGCCTGAAATATTTGAAAGCACAGGCAATAGATGGCTTACGACCCTGGTGTTCGAAAAGAGTAATCCAAATGATATAATTGACGCCCTGGATAAGAACAATATAGAGAGCAGGCCTCTGTGGAAGCCCATGCACCAGCAGCCGCTTTTTTCCGATGCCATATTTGTTGGCGGCGGCACCAGCGATGCGCTCTTCCGCAGCGGACTCTGTCTGCCCAGTGGGACGGCCATGTCGGATGATGAGGTGAAGCGCGTGATCCGCGTCATCCGAAAGGTGCTGGGGTCATGAAAGGACTGTTGCGCCCCACGATATTTAAACGCATTGTTTTTTTTATTTCGGCCGATCTGCTACTCTCTCTCTTTTCACTCTATTTGGCGTACCTCCTGCGGTTTAATTTTCAAATTCCGCCCGAATTTCTCCAATCGTTCTGGCTGACATATTCGATTGTTGTTTCGTGGAAGATCGCGCTACTATTTTGGATGAGAATTTACCATACCGTGTGGCGCTTTTTTGGTTTGATCGAAGCCAAAAAAATCTTTTGGGCCCATATAGGGGCGTACGGAATGTTGGCGCTCTTTTATCTCGTATTTCCGACTGCATTTATCCCCTTTCCCCGCTCAGTGATCATCATAGACGGCGTTGTGTCGTTTCTCCTGTTGGGTGGGCTGCGTTTCGCGAAACGACTGATCAGCGAAGGACGCCGTGAGCGCATGGTGCGTTCGACGCTCGTTCTCGGTTCGGGCTCGCGTGCTGCTGCCATTATCCAAAATGCCCTCAAAGGGGAGATCGATTACTTTCCCGTTGCCATATTGTCGCTTGATCCCAGTTTTCCCGGACACAACACCTATATTCATAATATCCGGATTTATCCCCCCAAGGATCTGGAACTGTTGGTTGCCCAAAAAGCGATCGAAGGGGCAATTTTGGCCGAATCCATGTCTCAGTCCAATCTCAAGATTTGGGTTGATCGCCTTCACAACGCCGGTATATCCGATATCAAGCAGGTCAAACTCCTTGGCGGGGAGCATGAGCGACTGGAAAACCTCTCGATCGAAGATTTATTGGCACGCCACCCCAAAGATCTCGACACCGGAATGATTCAGACCTTTATGCACCGAAAACGGATTTTAATTACCGGAGCCGGCGGAAGCATCGGTTCGGAGATTGCCAGACAGGTTCGGAGATTTGGTGCGGAGGAATTGATTCTTTTGGATAATGGTGAATACAATTTGTATCGTATCGGCGAGGAAATACCTGAGGCACATTTGTATTTGATGGATGTAACAGATCGCAATGCACTCCATCATCTTTTTGCGCGTACCAGGCCTGACGTAATCATTCACGCCGCTGCCTACAAACACGTCCCTTTGTGCGAAGCCAACCCCAAGGCTGCCATTGAAAACAATATTGCGGGAAGCATGCATGTGATCGACGAGGCCATCAACAATAATGTGGGACGTGTCGTGATCATTTCTACCGACAAAGCGGTCCGTCCCACCAATGTAATGGGGGCGACAAAACGCGTTGTGGAGCTCTATGCGCAAAACGTTCCATCCAAAAAAACCGAAATTGTCTCGGTTCGATTTGGGAATGTTTTGGGTTCCAGCGGCTCGGTAATTCCCAAGTTCAAGTCCCAAATCGAGCACGGTGGTCCGGTGACCGTGACCCATCCCGAGATGACGCGCTATTTTATGCTGATTCCGGAAGCATGCCAGTTGGTGCTTCAGGCGGCTGCGATTGCCAAAGGAGGCGAACTGTTTATTTTGGACATGGGGGATCCGGTGAAGATTGTCGATCTGGCTAGGCAGATGATACAGTTGTATGGCAAAGAGGATCGGATTGACATTGTCTATACCGGAATGCGTCCCGGCGAGAAGCTCTATGAAGAGCTACTAATCTCCCCGGACGATGCCAAAACCTCCTATCCGTCGATCACAGTGTCTCAGTCAACCCCTTATCCAATTGACAAGCTCAGAAAAGAAATAAACATACTGTTCAAAAGCAAGACCCCCAAGCAATCCCTTCGAACGATTGTTCACGAGTACGTTGTGTCTGATCCCATCTAAAGAGCTCAGGAAGTATTCATCTTGTGTTGTGCTGCCAAAACAGTATTTGTTTGTTATACTGTTGTTTATTGTTTGGGAGTGTATGATGGGCAGTATTTCTAAATCCATTTTTCGTGAATACGATATCCGTGGTATTTTTGATCAAGAGCTAAACGAGCATAGTGCCAAATTGATCGGATATTTCTTGGGTCAAAAGATCAGTGGCGATCAAATAGTCTCAATCGGCTATGATGCCCGTTGGCACTCTCCACAACTTCGAGACTGGCTTGCTTCCGGACTCAATGCAGCGGGCTGCACAGTGCTGGATATGGGCATGGTGGCCACCCCGGTAAACTACTTTTCAAATTATCAAAATACACATTCATTCATTCAACATTCAACATTCAAAACTAAACACTATGATGCACGCCCAAATGCATCAGTCATGATCACTGGATCTCACAATCCTGCTGAGTATAACGGTTTCAAAATCACACTCGATAGATTACCTTTTTTTGGAGAGCAGATATATGCACTGGGTGATGAGATTGTTGCCAATGAAATGATTGCTATTGATGATAATACAGAGACAATAGATATTGATGTCAAAACTCCTTATATAGAATATATGGTAGAGCAGTTTTC
>CAZRUT010000199.1:0-2868 GCA_964603215.1 uncultured Nitratifractor sp. | reverse complement strand
AAAAAAATCTCGGGGGATCGACAGGAGCAGTCCACTTCCGTCACCGGTTTTTCCATCCGCCGCAATCGCACCGCGGTGGATCATCCGCGAGAGGGCCGTCACGGCATCCTCGAGATTTGCACGCGAAGGTGTGTTGTCTATGGAGGCAAGCAATCCGAAGCCGCAGTTGTCTTTAAACGAGGTAAAAAGATCTTGCATAAGCCAACCTTAATCATGTTTTCAGTAGGGTTCTGTCAAAACCCCAAAGTCCAAGATTATACCCACAAGGCGGTTAAATGTTGATGAAAAAACGGGCTCCAGAGGCGGTTAGAGCGTAATGCGCGGATTTTTACTCACCCTCGCCCGCGCCAAAAACGAAGACATGATCGTGACCGTTTTGACACCGGAACGGATTGGGCGCTATTACCGTTTTTACGGCGCGCGTCATTCGATTTTGCAATTGGGGTATTTCGTGGATTTTGAAGTCGAAGGGGACAACGGACGTTTTCTGCCGCGCATGCGCAGTCTGCGGCACCTGGGCTTTCCGTGGCTCTATGCCCGCGACCGCCTTATGGTATGGCAGGATTTGATCCAGCGCCTTGCCGTGCACCTGCGGGATACAGAGGAGATCGAGCGCTTCTACTTCGATCTGCTGCTTGCCGCGGCACGGCACTGGGAGCGCCAAAATCCCCGACGGATCGTCCTCGAAAGCTACCATGCTTTGCTGCGCCATGAAGGACGCCTCCACCCCATCGACCGTTGCTTCATCTGCGAAGAGGCGATTGGGGCACACGTCAGCCTCATGGCCGCATGGCATCCGGCACATCCTGAATGCCTCTATACGGCTCCGCTGGACCGCACCATGATCGAGCGCTTTTTTGCAACCGGCAAAACCATTCACATGGATGATGCAACAGTCGATACTCTTTATGCCGTGACCCAAAAGGGGTTCTAATGGCCGACCGGATCAGTCGAAACGTGCATCCCCCGGCATTTCCGGCGGCATTCACAATCCCTGTGTACAGCCAAAGTTAAGGGCGCCTCTCAATACCGAATCGGGTCCGAAAGGGCTGACAGCGGACCTGAGCCTATACGAAACTCGGAGCGTCATTGGCAAACAAGACAAGATCACCGCTGTGCGTTTCGGCAACCAACATCGCCTCCATCTCGGATTTGTCGCCCAGCTTGCGATACTTGTCTGCATCGATTTCACGCCGGAAAATGGCATCATTCAAATCGCCGGTCACTACAATACGGTCAAAAATGGCATTGGCACGGCGGGCCACTTGCTCATTTAGCGCATCGTCTGCTTCAACCAGCCCCGGCGTGATCAGGATTTTGCGTCCCGGATGGGTCGCGCACAGCGCAAAGGATGCCATCATGCCGTCGATGTTGCCGTTGAAGCTGTCATCCAGGATGATTTTGCCGCCGGCATCAATCCGCTGAAGGCGGTGGGGGGTCGGTTTCAGTGTAGCCAGTTGCGTCTGAATCGTCGCATCGTCCAGCCCCATTGCCCGGGCCACATGCACGGCTGCGGCAATATTGGTCGCATTGAACGCCCCGAGCAGTGCGGCCCGGTACCGGACGCCATCGAGCGTAAATTCCGTCCCCTCAAGTGTCGCGTTCACATCAGAAAGATCATCGCCGAATCGATGGACCGTATCGCGGGGGGGTATGGTGGTGCTCTCGTGCACCCACGCTTCCCGCAGTCGGGGGCTCTTGAGGATTTCCAGCTTGGTGTTGCGGATATTTTCCAGTGTTTTGAAATACGCAATATGGGCCGGACCGATGGTGCCGACCAGCGCATACTGGGGCTGGACGAAAGCGGTAATTTCAGCAATATCTCCTTCGGCCCGGGCCCCCATTTCCACAACATACACCTCAGTATCTTCCGGCAAATCGACGTTGATGTCCTTGACCACGCCGGCGAGCGTATTGACCGAGCGTGGCGTAGCATAGGTACGGTAACGGGCACTCAGCAGATGGTGTACAATATTCTTGATGCTGGTTTTGCCGTAACTGGCGGTGACGCCGATCACCGTCAACCCATTCATCCGCGTCAGCTTGAGTCGGGCCTGGCGCTCAAAACCACGGAAGCGGATCCGTTCAATCAGGGCAGAGGCACCGTGTGCGATCAACAAAGGGATGATGACTGCCCGATAGGGTGAGGCAATCGCACATATGACACCCGTCACCATCAGGATGCCGAAAAACAATAGGACCCGCTGGGTCCACACCAGCGGTTTGTCCAGCCCCCGGTACCACAGCAGGAGCATCGGAAGGTATCCCCATGCCACCACCCAGCCGTACGGACTGACCCATGTCCCGACAGTGTAGAGGAGAAACGGCACCAGCAAGTAGGCCACATTCCACCACGGTTTGGTATGGTGAAAAATCATCCGTTCGAGTGTGTAGCCAAACCACTGGAGGCTGGTGATCGTATAATAGCCAATGGCCAGCAAAAAGAGAAGGTAGCTGATCACATTCAGTATTGCCATAAACATCCTTGTATTGTCATATCAGGTATCATGCTTTTTGCATCAGGCGTCGGTTTTTTTCGTGACAGAAAGCGCCGCGAACTCGGCATCGATTGCGGCAGCAATCGCATCACCCTGTTTCAGAAAAAAGAAATGATCCCCTTCCATCGGCACGAGACGGCTGTTGGGCAGCAATTGATCGATCGCAGCCCCGGTCCAGAACGGCGTTGCCGTATCTTCTTTGCCCCAGAAGCATATGGCCCGTCCGGTATAAGCCGAAAAATGGGAGGAGAAATCTTCGTTGACTACGTTTTTGAAGGTTTGGTACATACCCGGATTCATTTCCCGGGCATCGGAACTGACAAACCATGCTCTCAGGCGCGAAACCCCCAGGGGCTTCAGTATTTTGAAC
>CAZRUT010000198.1:0-2924 GCA_964603215.1 uncultured Nitratifractor sp. | reverse complement strand
ACATGTTCCGTACGGGAAAAACCCGTATCCAAACTCTTTTCGGAAATCGGAGTGTTCAACAAGCATCGCAAAGAAGGAGCCAAAATCGGAGTGTGCGGCTGCACAGCGAGCCATTTGGGGACGGAAATCATTCGCAGGGCGCCGTCGGTGGACTTTGTGCTGGGGGCACGCAATGTTTCCAAAATTCACGATGTGCTCTACCGGCACCATGCTGTGGAAACGACCATTGATTATGACGAGAGCACGTATCCGTTTGATGTGTACCGGAAAAGCCCTTACAAAGCATTGGTCAATATCACCATCGGGTGCGACAAAAACTGCACCTACTGTATCGTGCCCCACACCCGGGGTGAGGAAATATCGATTCCCAGTGCTTTGATTCTGCGTGAGATTGCCCAGGCCGTTCAGGGCGGTGCCAAAGAGGTAATGCTTCTGGGACAAAATGTCAACGGCTACGGTCGGCGTTTCGGTGCCGGAAGCCATGATCATGAGCCCCGGGATTTTACCCGGCTTCTCCAGCGAATCAGTCGCATTGAAGGGTTGGAGCGTATCCGCTTCCAGTCACCGCATCCTTTGCACATGGATGATGATTTTCTCCGTGAATTTGCCGAAAACCCCAAGATATGCAAGCAAATCCATGTTCCCCTCCAGAGCGGATCCACCCGCATACTGCGCGCCATGAAGCGGGGCTATACTCAGGAGAATTTTCTCAACCGCTGTGCCAAGATTCGTGCAGGAGCACCTGAGGCTTCAATTTCTACTGATGTTATCGTCGGATTTCCCGGAGAGACGGAAGAGGACTTTGCTGAGACAATGCATGTGCTTGAAGCCGTCCGATTCGATCAGCTTTTTTCTTTTAAATATTCTCCCCGTCCGTTGACCGAAGCGGCCGCATACGACCATGCTGTCCCCGATGCAGTTGCCGGCGAACGGTTGCGCCGCCTCCAGGCACGCCACACTGCCATCCTGGACACGATCATGGCCGCCCAGGTAGGCCGTATCCACCGGGTTTATCTGGACGAACTCAAACCACAGGGGCGCATTGCCGGACGGAGCGACGACGGCAAACTGGTGTTGGTATCGGGAAGTGAAAACCTGCTGGGGCAGATACGCTCCGTGCGCGTCACCCGGGCAGGACGGATGGCGCTCCAAGGAGAGATCGTTGCATGAGTTACCGCATGGGCCGCACAAAGTTTTGTCCTTCGGCGGCACCATATGATGCGCAGCACTTTTGAGCAGCAGGCAGGGCAGGACGCCCGTTCAGATAAACCAACAGAACATGCAATGACCCATGATCTTCCGCAGCTTATCGACGATTTCCTAAGCTACCTTACTGCAATCCGGGGGTACAGTGACCAAACTGCAAAAACATATGCCACTGCCTTGAACCAAATGCGGCAACAATGCGAGTGGTATGAAGAATCCGGTCACTGGATTCTGGACATCATGGCATACCGCCTGGCGATCCGGTCGCACGCCAAACGCAGCATCCACGCCAAAATCACGGCCATCCGTTCGTTTGTCCACTACCTGAATGATTATGCCGGACTTCAGGTGCGCACGATGGGTGCTGACACCATCAAAACCCCCCAAACCCTCCCCAAGCCGATCGATGAGCATGTCATAGAATCCGTGCTGGCCTCTGCGACACCTGAAGAAACATTGCTGATTACCATGCTCTACGGATTGGGGTTGCGCATCAGTGAGCTCAGTGGACTCAAACTGAAAGAGATTGACCAAGAATGGATTCAAATTCACGGCAAAGGCAACACGGTACGCCAACTGCCGCTTCTCCCTTATCTGCATACACAGATCGGCCGCCATCGCCGTACACATGCTCCTCGGGAGTATCTGTTTGAAAAAGACGGAAAACCCATGAGCGCTGCACAGCTGCGCTACCGCATGACACGCGTGTTTCGTGCCCATGGGTTTCAGGCAACCCCCCACCAGCTGCGTCATGCATTTGCCACCCATTTATTGGCTCATGGAGCCCGTATTGCCGATGTAAGCGAGTTGCTGGGGCATGCATCGATGGCCACCACGCAGGTTTATACCAAACTCGGGAATGCCAAAAAGATGGAGGCCTATACTCAGGCCCATCCATTGGCCCAAAAGGAGTCTTGACAATGCAATGGATTTACCGTGTGCTTTGGTTGCTTTCCAGCGGCCTCTTGATGGCGGAAAATGTGCCCTATTCGGGTCACGTTTCAATCAATTATGAACGGGCGTATCTTCCGCAAAATGAGCCCATGGGGTTGCTGAAAGTGGGTGCGCTTTTTGACTGGAACGATTATCTGTACCTGGGAGGGGATCTTTTCAGTGCTGTCTCGGGCCGGCGCGGTGGATTTTTTACGGTCGGGATTGAAGGAGGCGTTCACATACCCCTGTCCAGTCGACTGCAGCTGAAAGGCGGCCTTTATCTTGGTGCAGGCGGCGGCGGAGCGGCACCGCAGGGTGGAGGATTGATGGTGCGCCCTTATGCCGGCATCGCGTATGATGCCAGCATCGGAACCATTGAGATGGGCGTCAGCCGTATTGCCTATCCCAACGGAGACATCGATTCAAAACAGATCTATGTCGGTGTTTCTGTCCCTTTTGGCGGGCGGTATTGGTCCGGGCATGATTTTGGCCACCGCGCATCCTCTAGAACACAACACGAAACTACCGATGTGCGTGCCACGGTTCTGCTTGAACATTATCGCCCATCTGCCCATGCGCACAATGCCCATTCGTCTCAAGCGACACAGCCTTATTCGCTGGCGGGCATTGAGTTTGTCATCGGATCCAGTCCCGTGTATGGCTACCTGCAGGCAGCCGGCGCCGGTGCGGGATCGTCGACGGGATACATGGAGGTTTTTGGCGGCATGGGGTACCGTTATCGTACGGCAGATCGATTCTCGTTTGGTATGCAGGGTGCTGTGGGT
>CAZRUT010000197.1:0-2926 GCA_964603215.1 uncultured Nitratifractor sp. | reverse complement strand
GGCCACCTGGGTCACATAATAGCGCTGCCCCATGAATGCGGGGGCTTTGCCTTTGTAATTGTTCCGGATCAGATTGGCGATCTTCAGCTCGCCTTCGGAAATCGCTTCGGCCAGGTCGATTACTACAGCTGCATTATCCAGGCTGTAGGGCTGTGTGATGGTATCCTTGATCTCGTCCACGTTCATTTTGATGAACAACATCAGATTTTTGATTTTGGGATCGTTGATGGAATTTCCGATTTTCTTTTGTTTGGCATCGAATGCCTTGAGTGCGGCGGCCATTTCTTTGCGGGCCTGAGTGATGGCCACTTCATTCCCGATGTAGAGATAGTCTTTGGCTACTTGCTGGATTTTGACGCGGGAAGACATCGGCAGCTTGAGCTGCTTCATGATCTCGGCCGTACCGGCCATTCCGCTGACGGTCACCGCCAATGCGGCAGTAAGGCCAATCATTATTTTTGGAATCCGATGGGATGTATTCATGGTGTTTCTCCTTGTTTGGAATGGGGTTGATTGTGGATGCATGTTCGGCTCCTCCTGCTTATTGGACATCGACATAAAGCTGCGTCAGTTCGGATGCGAGCTTCAACATGGTGTCGGTTTTTTTGATGACCAGTGTCGGGGTAAGCGATTCTGATTGGTTCATCACGTTGAAAAAGAGATAAATTTTATCAAGCTTGTTCACGATAGTCGCCATCGGTGCTTTGGTTTCCGGGGCGTTTTTGAGATACTGCAGCGACGCCCGAAACGTCTGCATCGGCACCGCGATTCGTTTGGATGCATCATCCAATCCCCACGACCGCAGCACGTACATTGCAGCCAGCGCCTGCGACACCATCCGCAGCCTGCCGGCACGGTTGACGGCCTGGGCTGCACTGCTTCCCAAATTTTTGGCGAGATGGTCGACGAAGGTATTCCATGCGCCCCGGTAGGCAATGGCCGCATCCGCATACATACCCATATTTTCTTTTTTGGGCGGCTGGCTGAGTTTGGTTTTGATGGATCCCCACTTTTGAACCAGGGTGTCGAGTTCGGATGTGAGCGGTACATCGTGAATGTATGCACTCAGTGCCTGATTGGATGCTGTAAGGTTTTGTATCAATTTTTGCAGGTCCGAAGCAGGGTTTTTGTACTGCAACCTGGCGCCCACCATAGCATAATCCCGCAACAAACGCATCGTGTACATCCGCTGCTTCCCGGCGATGTTCACGGCTTCCGCCGGGGTATGGATCGTCACTGAAGCCTGGGCATAGAGCGAAGCGGACAGCAACAAGGCCACGCCAAACCGATGGGGCATCCTCCAAATTATTTTATGCACGTTTATCCCTTGGTATCATAAAAAATGTCTTGTTTCTCCTGCCGTAACTATAGCACAACAAGCATAAAATTGTATCCTAATAATAGTCAAAAAAAAGTCATATTATCCATTATTTTGCTATTGATGCAAATCATATTGAATAATAATAAGCATTTTTTGCTATAGTTACACAATAAATTTGATCCATCCATCCACCCCACCAAAGGAAACACCATGGCAAAAATGAACCATATTCTCTACACGATACTCCTCCTTGTCGCCCCCATCTCGGTCACGGGGCAGTCGCTGAAAACTCCTGTTGACGGGGTGATTGCAACAGGAATGCAGATTGCCCAGGTGCGCTTCATGCTCGAAGTCTATGCCACCATCGGCGCCGGCATCAAATACCATGCCCCGAAAGAAGAACTCAAAAAAGCGATTGCATCCTACGAAGAGACCCTGTCGCTCCTCGAAAAAAAAATTGCCGATCCGACTGTGCAGTCCGCAGTCAAAACAAGCCGCACCGCATGGGTCCCGGTCAAAAAGGCACTGCTAACGGCATTGGAAAAACGGGATATACCTGCCATGAAAAAAAGTGCCCTGTTTGTCCACGATCATATCCGTGCGGTGATCCGGCAAATGGAAATAATGAACCGTTATTTCAGCAAAAACCTTAAACGCCCTCATCCCGCTGCAATAGGGGCGGCGATTGAAATGGCTGTTTCAGCGCGTCGCCTATCATCCCACTATATGCTCAAAATGTGGGAGGTCCCCGACCCCACCATCGAGGCCCACTGGAACCAGGGGATGCAAAAATACCGTCAGGCACTCGCTGCACTGCAACAATCCGATGTTGCACATGATCCCATGATTGCCGCAGAACTCAAGGTGTGTGCCAAGGAATATGGCTTTTTTGAAACCGTGATTGGTTTTGATACCTATATGCCCGTCCTGGTCAAGCGGCATGCCGAAGCAGCATACGCATCAGCCGGGAAAATAGCCCTGAAACTTCTGGGGCGCTGACGCTCCCCTTATTGCAATGCTTTGAGCAGGGCAGCGACGGACGTATATTTCTCCTCTTCACGGACGTCGCAACCGAGAATCGGATCGAGACTTCCATAAATAAAATAACGCACGCCGATCCGGCGCAGGGTCTCAAACAGGGTACAATTGTCCAGATCGATCGAATAACTGTCGATGACCAAAATCTCCGGGGGATTGTGTTCCAGATGATCCAACAAGCCCACCTCGTCGCTCACCGTACTGAACGTGTGGCCGGCATAAGACAGCGCATCGTGGTGCAGCCGCTGCACCAGACCGGTGGAGCGGCTGTACATAAGAACAGTGTAAAAATTGTACAGTCCGATGTCCAAGAATCCATCGGCATTGAGCTTGGATTCGTCCTCTGGCTGTGCGGCACTGTCGTCAGGCTTGAAGCAATGAAGGTGGAGCACCTGACGCAGCTGATCGAGGTTGACCGGCTTGGAAATATAATCGTCAAACCCTTCCCGGAGATACCGTTCTCTGTCTCCCTGAAGTGCATTGGCCGTCAGTGCAATGATGGGCACATGTGCCTTGCCGTGTGTGTGCTCGTATTTGAGGATCGTTTGCGTCGATTCCACACCGCCC
>CAZRUT010000196.1:0-2927 GCA_964603215.1 uncultured Nitratifractor sp. | reverse complement strand
CCGATATAGAGCGCTTCGGCTGCATATTTTTCGGCAATGGCGGCGGCAATGGAAAGGAAAATACCGTTACGAAACGGAACATAGGTCACTGGAACCCCCGGCGCGACCCCGTCAACCGGCACATCGATCGACGGATCGGTCAGAGCCGACGCGCCCACCATCCCGAAAAACGGCAGATCAATTTCGTACCGCTCCACTGCGTCAAGATCATCGGCAATCTGGCGAAATGCGCTCCGTTCTCTGGCCTCGGTGCGCTGGCCGTAGTTGAAATGAACGGCAATGATCGCATAGCCGGCATCACGGGCCAACGTGGCGGCAACGGCACTGTCCATTCCGCCGGAAACAATGCAGACGGCTTTTTTGTTTGCCATAAAAAACTCCTCCAAACTCTTTTGGAACATGGTAACAGAAATTGTGCGTTATCTTACCCGATTTTGGGTAAACTTCGGCATGATCTTTCTCGAAAACACCACACCGACACCGATCGACACCGATCGCCTTGACGCCATTGCCGACACCCTGACACAGCGGGACATCGAACTGATTCTGTGCGATGACCCTGCCATGACAACCCTCAATCGGGAACATCGGGGGATTGACCGTCCCACCGACGTACTGAGCTTTCCCCTTTTGGGCGATCACGGCCACCTGCCGCTGGGCACCATCGCCGTTTCGCTCGATCGGGTTCGGGAACAGGCCCGCACCTTTGGCCACAGACCCGTCGATGAACTTGCACTCCTCTTCATGCATGGATTACTCCATCTGCTGGGATACGACCACGAAAAGGATACCGGCCAGATGCGCGACCGGGAACAGGCCCTCATCGCCCAGTTTGGTTTGCCGCAGAGCCTGATCGTCCGCACGGAGGATGCATGATCCATCTCGCCCTGTTTGTCGTTTCGCTCGGAGTGCTGGTCTGGGGAGCCGACCGGCTGATCGGGCAGGCCGAAACGATTGCGCAACATTTTGGACTGTCCGATTTCTTCATCGGGGCTACGCTGATCGCACTGGGAACCAGTCTGCCGGAAATGGCCGCTTCGGTCAGTGCCACCATTCACGGCCACCCGGCGATCGCCCTGGCCAACATCATCGGTTCCAATATCTTGAACATTACGCTGGTATTGGGTATCGTCTTTTTGATCGCCCGCAACATCAATCCCCACCGGGATTTTTTTGCCCAGGACAGCAGCTGGGCACTGTTTCCGGTCTTTATCTTCATCCTGATGATTGTGGATGGGGTGCTTTCCCGATTTGACGGCGTCTTGCTGCTGGCACTGATGGGGGCATACCTTATCTTTTTGATGCGCAACGGAAGCGAAATACTTCCGGAGGCCCATGGAGAAGGATCGGAGCAGACGGAGCCGTTTCGGTGGGGGCGCAGCATCGGATGGCTTGCGGTGGGATTTGCCGCCGTCATCTTCGGGGCGGATTATTTGATCGAAAGCGCCGAAGCACTGGCACGGATGGCCGGGGTCAGCGAATGGATCATCGGCATCCTGATGATTGCCCTGGGTACTTCACTGCCCGAACTCGTTGTCTCTATCGTCGCCGCCCGTCAGGGCAAAGCCGATATGGCCATCGGCAACATCATCGGCTCCAATATGGCCAATATTTCCGTCGCGCTCGGTGCGGCCGCAATCGCCCGTCCCCTGCCACTCGATCCACTGGCGTATGCTTTTGATATCGGCACCATGCTGGTGGCCACACTGATGCTGGTGCTTCTTTCGGCCAACAAGCTCTACACACCGGCAGCCGGTATCGCGCTGCTGATTGTCTTGGCTCTCTTTTTGACACACACAGTCGGAATGGTCAGCGGCTGATATTGCCTTCAGTTCCGGCCGTGCGGTTGCGATCGTGCTGCACAGGAATCGACGGGTGACGGTGCTGCCGCACCATATGCCCGAAACGTTTGGCCATATGCTCCATTGCCTCCCCCATCGCCGAGACAATCGCTCCGAACACAGCATGGGTCTCGTGGCTGGTAGCGCTGTTGCCGGAAAGTGTATTGAGTGTATCGAGCTCCGCATCGGTGAAATCACGCGTCATAAACAGCATCGCCTTGCGGTTGCCCTCCTGCATCCGTTGCACAAATTGTTTGGTGATCACTTTGATGCGTTGATCGGAAATCGGCTTGCCGTCGGTTGATCCCATCTGCTGCACCATCGGAAGGAACATTTTTTTAAAAAAATCGCGCAGCATCTTTTCGTCGTAAATTTTTTTGATGATTGCTTTGACAGTCTCCGTGCGATTGGCCGGAAGCGGATCACTCTGGATGCGGGACAGAAACTGCCGATACGCTTCGCGGGTATCGGCCTCACCCATCAGGACCTGTGCGCTGACCAGCTTGCGCAGAACATCATGCTGATAATTGGCCAGCACCGCCTCCATCTCCGCATCGCTCAGGTTGCGCTGAAGATATGCGCGGAATCGGATCGGAATCATTTGTGAATCCTGCATCAACGGGACATCCTGTCCGTCCTTGGCAGTCAGCATCTGGCTCATTTGATCGATCGTCTGCTCAAATTGAATCAATTGCTCTTCGGAACCGGAAAGGAGCAGATACCGTTCCACCTGCTCGGGGGTTGCAGCAACCAGGGCGGAAGCCGCCGCGGCAAAAAGAATCATCCGTTTCATATGTGTGCTCCTGTTTGTCAATGGGCGCATTGTACTCCCCCAAGGTAAACATGGCTGTTTATCAACAAAAAACGGTACAATACACCCCATGAAAAAAACAACATTCACTTTGATGGTATCGAACCTGATAGCCCTGGGGGGATGCACACAGGTCGTCACCGCACCCATTCACATCGCCGGCGCCGCCGTCGGAGCGACCCTCGATGTAGCCGGATCGGCCGGCGGTGCCGTCGTCAAGACCGTGACTGGCGGCAATTGAATCCCGCCACTGTGTTGCAACGGAACCGACGCAA
>CAZRUT010000195.1:0-2961 GCA_964603215.1 uncultured Nitratifractor sp. | reverse complement strand
GTACCATCGATTTCATTGTCCACTCTATTGCCTTTTCGCCCCGTGAGGGGCTGGAAGGGCGTTTCAGCAACATCCCCAAGGACGCTTTCAGCCTGGCGATGGAAATTTCGGTTTATTCGCTCATCGAAGTGGTGCGAGAACTCAAACCCATTCTCAGTGATGCCGCTTCGGTGCTGACGCTGAGCTACTACGGCGGTGAAAAATACATCCCCAACTACAACCTCATGGGGATTGCCAAAGCAACCCTCGATATGACCGTCAAGTATCTGGCCGAAGATGTGGGCAAGGACGGGATTCGGGTCAATGCCATCAGTTCCGGCCCCATCAAGACATTGGCGGCTGCGGGGATTGGAGAATTTTCGTTCATTCTCAAATGGAACGAAGCCAATGCCCCGATGAAACGCAATGTCACCATTCATGATGTCGGCAACGCCGGCATGTACCTCCTGAGCGATCTCAGCCGAGGGGTTACGGGCGAAATCCACCATGTCGACGGCGGCTACAACATCATGGGGATGCCGGCAGTGGAGTTTGATGAGCACAACAAGCCGACATTGGTGTGGAAAGGATAGCATGCCCCCTTCGGAAGCGTACACGGCCAAACGGGCCTTTTACGATCGGATGCTGACGATTTACGGGCGCCACGCCGTGCTGGAAGCGTTGGAGCAGCCGGATCTGCCGATCCACAAACTCCACCTTGCACGCTCCAATGCCGCCTCGGAAGTGCAGGATCGGATGGTGCGCATGGCGCAGAACCGCGGCATCGATATTGCGTACCATGACAAGCAATCTCTCTCCCGAATTTCCAAGAACGGCCGTCAGGACCAGGGGGTGGCACTCGACATTGTGATGGATCATTTCCGGGATGAGCGTGCCTTTCTATCCGAAGAAAAGCGTTTTCGGGTTGTGGCGCTGGACGGGGTGACCAACCCAAAAAATCTGGGCATGATTGTCCGCTCGTGCGCCGCCGGACGCATCGATGCACTGCTGCTTCCGATGCGCGGAACGGCGCGGATCAGTCCACAGGTCGTTCAGGCCAGCGCCGGCACACTGTTCAAGCTCCCCATCATCCGTACCCCCGATCTGCGGGCATCGCTGCGCCGTTTTCGGGAGCAGGGAGCGGCCATCTATGCACTCGAAGCCGACGCGCCGACCGATTACCGTTCCATCCCCGACGGGGTGGCGACGGTGTTTGTTTTGGGCAACGAGACAGAGGGGATATCCCCGGCGGTTGCCGACGTGTGCACCGATCGGATCGCGATCCCGATGGCGCGGGGCGTTGCATCGCTCAATGTTGCCGTGACGGCGGCACTGCTGGCGTTCGCGTAGGGACACAGCGGCAGGTTCGGCCGGGCAAAGCGATGGTCTACTTCACCCTCTTTTTTACCGCACTGGCATCGGCAACCCTGATCCCGATGGGGAGTGAAGCGGTATTGCTCTATGATGCTGCTCAGGGGTATCCGGCCTGGGCACTTCTGATCGCTGCAACGGCAGGCAATGTGTTGGGAGCGCTTGTCAATTATGCCATGGGGCTGGGAGGCGAAGCATATCTCGAAGAGCGCGGCGCCATCCGTCCCGGCGCCCTCCGCCCGATTCGCCGTCAGTTCGGCCGGTACGGAGCCGGAATGCTGCTGGGCTCATGGCTGCCGATCGTCGGCGATCTGTTTACCTTTGCCGCCGGCGTACTCCGCTATCCTTTTGGCCGTTTTCTCTTCTGGGTATTCCTTGCCAAAGCCGGACGCTATGGGGTGCTGCTTTGGGGTTGGGACCTGTGGACAGGGTGATGTCCGCTTTGTGGGGTGCCGGCCGTATCCCTGCGGCTGTTGTCCTGTCCGTATGTTTGACGACTCGCTATTGCGTGATCACGCTTCGCACAAAAGGATATGCCAGGCTGCCCAATAGCATAAAAAGCATCATGATGTCGATGCCCCTGTTCTCGGGATTGTAGGTGCACCCGCCGCCTGTGATATCACCTGAAGCGGTATGCACCGTGACGACAACATCATCACGCCCCGTTGCCCCATCGTTATCAGTGACTTCACAGGTATAGGTGTATGTCCCGGCAGCAAGCGTGGATGTTGTGTAGGTTTGTGTCGTGGCAACTTGCGTCAAACCCTGCAGCCATCGATAGCCAGCAATCGTTCCGTCCGGATCGCTTCCGGCACATTGGAGTGTGGCAGTAGCGCCTGCCGTGACATTCTGATCGGCCCCGGCATCGGCGGTGGGGGTTTGGTTGGGTGTGGTTGCGGAGATGGTGGTATTGTCTTCTGTGCTGTCAACAAGGCCATCATTGACCGTCAGACTCACGGTATAGTTTCCATCAACATCAGCGGTAAATTCAGGCTGACTTTCCGTGGCATTCGACAGGGTCGCGGTACTGCCTGCAGGCCTGGAGGCAAATGCCCATTGATACGTCAACGTATTCCCGTCGGGATCAGAACTTGCAGTGCCATCCAATGCAACAAGGACACCCGTGCTGACATTCTGATCGGCCCCGGCATCGGCGGTGGGGGCCTGGTTGGAGCTGGAGCCCGATTTAAAATCAACCCCCCATTTATTGCCTACGCTGCTATTGCTAACTGATTTCCCTGTTGTAATGGTTTGTGTACTGAAGGAATAGCCTGTTTTGCTAACCTCAATTGTGTAGGCAGTGTTTGAAGATAATTTAATGAGCGCATAAATACCCTTGGTGTCTGAGGTTGCGTTGATGCTGCTTCCTGTAGCAGTAATGGTGGCGCCACTGATCGGTGTTCCTGATGCATCTGTGATGCGCCCACTGATGATCTCACCGTGTCCGGTCTTGTAGATATTATACACAGTCTTATATACGGATGTAAATGCGTAAGATGTAGTTTCAATATCGGGCAAATTGTACCAAGCATCATCAGACCCGCTCCATCCCAAATTGAGGTGGTGGTAGAGTGTGCCATTGTCATACCCATATCCATCAGCTACAATAGC
>CAZRUT010000194.1:0-2989 GCA_964603215.1 uncultured Nitratifractor sp. | reverse complement strand
CCTCAAAAAGCGCTTCATTGAATTGGCCAAAAAGAAGTCAACCGGCCCCACCGGCCCCAAGGGAGGCGATCTCGGCTTTTTCGGTCCCGGCCAAATGGTGAAACCGTTTAACGATGCCGTAATGGCCATGAAAAAAGGCGAAGTGAGCGCCAAACCGGTTAAAACACAATTTGGTTATCATGTGATCTATCTTGAAGAGAGCAAACCGGCCAAAGCCATTACATACCAAGAGGCCAAAGATCGGATCATTGCCATGCTGAAGCAAAAAACATTCAGTGCCAAAATGGCCAAGTTGGCCGCAGCACTCAAAAGCAAGGCAAAAATCAAGATCGCCAACGACAAAAACACGACCAAATAAACTGCATTAATCCACTTATTCGGTCGGCTTGGATACAATGTCAAAAAGTGCACGAAGAGGTAACATGAAAAAGTTTGTTTTTGTCGGTGTGGTATTTGCACTCATGGGAAGCGGATGGGGATCAGCCAAAGTGATCGGACGTGTCAACGGCTATCCCATCACGGAGCGGGCTGCCAATGCATTTCTAAAAATCGTGACCAAAGGAAAGCTCAAGTATCACCAATTGCGCCCCAAAGACAAGAAAGATGTTGTCAAGCGCATCGCCGTAGATGCGCTGCTGATCGGAATGGCCAAAAGAAAACTGACCGAACAGGAGCGCAATCAAGTGATTGTCAATTATTGGCTGGCACAGAAAGTGCGCAACATTTCAGTGGAAGATTCGGCAATCCAAAAGGCGTACAAGAACAACAAAAAGTTCTTCAAAGACCCACAGGGAAATGTACTGCCCTATGAAAAGGTCAAGGAAGTCATTGCGGTTTCACTCAAGCAAAAAAAATACGTAGCCGCATTGATTAAAAGTGCCAAGATCACGATGGGAAAAAAGGTGATTCAGTCTGCAAAAAAATCAAAAAAGCCACCATCCAGCCAGGTGCATGCCGCGTCCGGCGCTCAAACCAAAATTTATGTTGTCCAAAGCGGCAATACGCTCTCCGGCATAGCCCACAAGTATCACATTACGGTCAGTGCATTGCGCAAAATGAATGACATGAGCGAAAAATCCACACTCAAAATCGGTCAAAAACTCAACGTACCGATACCCTAAAATCCAAGGAGTTTTCTATGGGAAAAACATTAGCGTCCTTTCTGCATCCAGGGGTAGTGACGGGCGACAAACTTTCCGAACTTTTTGGTGATGCCAAAGCCAAGGGTTATGCCTTGCCGGCCGTCAATGTTGTGGGCAGTCATGCGGTCAACAGTGTGATGGAAGCAGCCAAAAAGGCCCATGCGCCGGTCATGATTCAGTTTAGCAACGGCGGTGCTGCATTTTACGGCGGCAAAGGGATTGACGGAGATACGGCAGCGGTGATGGGGGCCGTCAGCGGCGCGCGCCATGTCCATCTGCTGGCAGAACACTATGGTATTCCGGTTGTGCTCCACACTGACCATGCGTCCCGCAAGCTCCTCCCGTGGATCGATGCACTGCTGGAAGCAGGAGCGGATCACTTTGAAGCCTACGGCAAGCCTCTTTTTTCTTCACACATGATCGATTTGAGCGAAGAACCGATCGAAGAGAATATTGCCACGTGCAAAACCTATCTGGAGCGGATGAGCGCAATGGGCATGACGCTGGAGATCGAGCTGGGTGTGACCGGCGGTGAAGAGGATGGTGTGGACAACAGCCATGTGGATAATGCCCTGCTGTACACACAACCTGAAGAAGTGGCCTATGCCTATGAAGCACTTCGGTCAGTCAGTGACCGTTTTACCATTGCTGCTTCGTTTGGCAATGTTCACGGCGTGTACAAGCCGGGCAATGTGGTTTTGACGCCAAAAATTCTGGATAATTCCCAGCAATATATTTCCGAAAAACTGGGCACCGGCCCCCGACCGGTGAATTTTGTTTTTCATGGCGGGTCGGGCTCATCGCTGGATGAGATTCGGGAAGCGATCGCATACGGGGTGGTCAAAATGAATATCGATACCGATACCCAATGGGCATTTTGGGATGGGGTACGGGGCTACGTTGCCCAGCACCACGACTATCTGCAGGGGCAGATCGGCAACCCGGACGGTGCAGACCGTCCCAATAAAAAATATTATGATCCGCGCAAATGGCTCCGTGCCGGTGAACAGTCCATGGTGGCACGCCTCGAAAAGGCGTTTGCAGATCTTAACTGCCTGAACCGCTATTAAAAATCATCCAGATTGATGCTGGATTTGGCATAATTGGAAACATTGCTCTCGAAGAAGTTGCTTTTGATGTCATTCATGTTTAAGTGTTTCGTCACCAGTTTCTGGAGATACGTCTCAGGTGTCGCTTCAAAAATGGGATCGAGCCCGATTACATTTAGGCGGTTGTTGGCATAATTGTAAACAGTGCGCTGCATCAGTTCCGGTGTGGTGCCCATGATGGGGTAACTTTTCAACAGATATTGTCCGTATTCCAGTTCAATATCAACCGCATCGCGGATCATGGTATAGCACGCGTCAATTGTTGCGCTACTGATGCTGTTCTCTTTTTTGATTGTTTTGAAGATATTGGCAAAAAGCGGCAGGTGGGTATTGAGCTCATCCCGGGCAATGAATTTGATCATATCGCGGGCACCGGGCACCTTGTCACCCAATAAATAAATGTAGCTGAAGCCCAGGAGAAAATAAATACCTTCGAGGTTGATGCTGGCCATGGAACTGAGGAGCATTTTTTCAGCCGAACCACCGTCGATGTACCGGGCAAACTGATCGGCAATCCGTTGGTTTTTTTGGTTGAGCGCCTGATCGTATTTGTAGAGATTGAATACCTCTTCGGAGTTGCCGGCCGCATCCAGAAGGACGGCATAGCTCTTGGAATGGTTGATTTCCTGCATAATCTGGAGACCCAGAACCGATTTGACCAAGCGATTGTTGGCCAGGCGGCGGAAATCGCTCAGGTATTCTTCCTGTGCAGAATCATTGAAACTCAACTGAGCAAAT
>CAZRUT010000193.1:0-2999 GCA_964603215.1 uncultured Nitratifractor sp. | reverse complement strand
CGGGGGTCATCCATGCGCGCCGAAAATGGACATCCTCGCACAGGGCATCGGCACTGTAGATGGTATGGCCAATCACGGCGCCGTCGTCCCCGATGTGGTCGGAATGCATGCTGCCAATCACCATCTGTTCCAGGTCGTACATTACGATCGGCTCCTTGGATAGATTTTTGGAATTATAGCCAAAAAGAGTAAAACAGTAACACCCCCTGCCCGCTTGTATGGCGTACGATCGTTGTTTCATGCAAATCATACGGGCGCATTGCTATAATCCATCTACATTCACAACAAGGGACAAGCAAGCATGAAGATGACTGATGTAAAAATCCATGAATACGATGCGGTTGTCGTAGGGGCCGGGCTGGCCGGACTGGCCGCCGCGCGCGAATTGACTGCTTCCGGCAAAAAAACCGCTGTGATCACCAAGCTCCACCCGCTTCGCAGCCATTCCGGTGCTGCCCAGGGGGGCATCAACGCAGCACTTGGCGAAGAAGATTCGACCGAGTTACATATGTTTGATACCGTCAAGGGGAGCGATTATCTCGGCGATCAGGATGCCATTGAGCTGATGTGCTCCAAAGCGCCCGAGACGGTGCGCTGGGCCGAGCGCATGGGGGCGATCTTTTCACGAGATGCCGATGGAAAAATCGCCGTGCGTCCGTTCGGTGGCCAATCCAAACCCCGCGCCTGCTATGCTGCCGACCGCACCGGATTGACGCTGTTGCAGACGATGTATGAGCAAGCACACCGTGCCGGCATCGAAGTGTTCGATGAATATTACGCAGCCGATCTCCTGTATGAAGCCGGCAAAGTCAAAGGCGTGGCGGCATACAACCTGCGTGACGCTACGCCTGTCATCTTCAGTGCCAAGGTGACGCTGTTTGCTACCGGCGGGTACGGCCGGGCGTACAAAATCAATTCCAATGCCCATGCCAATACCGGCGATGCCCTCTCAATCGTTGCCCGCAAAGGATTGCCGCTGGAAGACATGGAATTTGTCCAGTTTCACCCCAGCGGACTGGGGGGGTCAGGGATCCTGATTTCCGAAGCGGCCCGCGGCGAAGGGGGGCGCCTTTTCAACAGTGAAGGGGAGCGCTTCATGGAAAAATACGCCCCCAATGCCATGGAGCTTGCCAGCCGGGATGTCGTGAGCCGTGCGATTATGGAAGAGATCCGTGCCGGACGCGGTGTCGGCCCGCAAAAGGATGCTGTCTACATCGACTTGACCCACCTTCCCGAAGAGACCATCATGACCAAACTGCCCGAACTGCGTGAACTGGCCATTACCTTTTTGGGGCAGGACATGCTCAAAGAACCCATCATGATTGCTGCAACGGCCCACTATTCCATGGGAGGCATTCCGGTCAATACCCGCTGTCAGGTGCGCAAAAACCCCACGGAATTCGTCGAAGGATTTTATGCAGCCGGCGAGTGCAGTTGTGTCAGTGTGCACGGTGCCAATCGTCTGGGTGCCAATTCGCTCCTAGAGGCGCTCTTTTTCGGACGGGAAGCGGGCAAGGCAATGATCGAAGATCTTGATGGCATCGCACGCAGTGCCGTGACCGCAGAAGATGCCCAAGCCATGATCGATGAGTACAATGGGATCAAAGAAAACAATGGAGATGAACGGGTGCCGGCTCTGCGCGAAGCACTGCAGGAAAGCATGACGATGGATGCCGGTGTTTTTCGGACCGAAGCGTCGCTCCTGCGCCAGAAAGCCAAGCTCAAAACGCTCCATGAACGCTACCGACACATTCGAATCGACGATAAATCCGATACCTACAATACCGACTTGCAGGAGGCGATTGAATTGGGCCACATGATCGATTTTAGCCTCTTTATTGTTGAGGGGGCACTGGCACGTCAAGAGAGCCGTGGTGCCCATTTCCGTGAGGATTATCCCCAGCGCGATGATGCGCAGTTTCTCAAACACACCTATGCGACATTACGGGACGACTATACAGTTGATCTTACGTACGGTGAAGTAGTTATGGGGCAGTTTGAACCCCAAGAGCGCAAGTACTAAGGAGTCGATATGAGCATGAGTCAACAGAAAAAAAACGTAACCATCAAGGCCTTTCGCTTTAATGCTGAGACCGACTATCTCCCCTACTACAAACACTATGAAATGGAAGTGGGCAAAGACGAGCTGATTCTCGATCTGCTCAACCGTATCAAATGGGAGCACGACGGATCGTTCAGTTACCGTCGCAGCTGCCGTCACGGCATTTGCGGGGCGTGCGGCATCAAAGTCAACGGCAAACCGGTCCTCTCGTGCAAGCAAAACGCTCTGGAGCTGGTCGAAGTATTTGGTGACGAACTGGTCTTTGAGCCCCAGAGCGAAAAGCGTGCCGTCAAGGATATGATTATTGACAAAGGGGATTTCTGGGAGAAACATGCGGCGGTCAAACCGTATGTTGAAGCGGACATTGATCCAGCGCCGGGTGCGGAAACGATCATGCCCCAGACCAAGGTGGAACAGTTTCTGGATGCGGATTACTGTATCCAGTGCGGCGGATGCCATTATGCCTGTCCGGTACTGGAAGTCAATGATGCCTTCTTTGGGCCTGCGGCGTTCGCTGCGGCGTATCGATTCTCAGTTGATCCCCGCGATCAGGCAGCCAAAGAACGTCTTGAAATGACGGCTGAGTTGGGTCAGGGAGTCTGGGACTGTGTCAAATGCAACGAGTGTGTTGAAGCATGCCCCAAAGAGGTCAATCCTTTTGAGAAAATCACCAAGCTACATACTATGCAGTTTGAACATGGCGTTGCCCGACGCAACGTGGCGACCAAGCATGCCGAAGGCTTTGTCCGATCGATCAAAAAATTCGGCTACCTTGACGAGCAGGATATCGTCCTCTATTCGGAGGGGCTCGGTGTTGTCAAACACTTGAGCGAAGCGCTCAAAATGATCAAAGCCGGAAAAGTACACCCCTTTGATGTCATGAAAAAGAAAATGCCCCGCAGTGAAAAACTCGATGAGATCACAACCATCGTCGAAA
>CAZRUT010000192.1:0-3012 GCA_964603215.1 uncultured Nitratifractor sp. | reverse complement strand
GGGAATCGATCTGATCATTACCGATCACCATATTGTGCCAAAGGTACCCCCAAAAGCTTATGCCATTATTAACCCCAAGCAGCCGGAGTGCTCTTTTCCTTATCCAGAGATTTGTGGTGCGCAGATTGCATGGTACCTCTGTGCGGCGGTCAATCGAGCGATGCAAACTGGTATCGACATGAAACGCTATCTTGATATGGTTGCCATTGCCATCGTGGCGGACATGATGCCCCTGCAGCACATCAACCGTATGATGGTTCAGGCGGGATTACAACAGTTTGGCCGATCGAAATGGCCGTTTATCGCGGCCTGGAAAGAACTCCATCCCAAACACGCATATACATCCGAAGATTTGGCTTTTAGTTTTGCACCGATGATTAACAGTGCCGGGCGACTCGAAGATGCTTCCATTGCACTTGAATACCTGCTTGCTTCCAATATTGATGATGCCCGAAACGGCTATGCACAACTCAAGACATTGAATGAAGAGCGCAAACGGCTCGAACAAACCGTCACCCATGCAGCTGCGGCACAGGTAGATCCGCAATCATCCGTAATTGTCGTCAACGGTGAAGGATGGCATGAAGGGGTGGTGGGGATTGTCGCCGCACGGTTGGTGCGTCGGTTCGGTCGCCCGGCAATCGTTTTGTCGCAAAAAGGGGCGGTATGCACAGGAAGTGGACGGAGTTGGCGTGAATGTCATCTCTACAATTTACTGGCGCGCCAACAAAACCGCATGCTGAAATTCGGGGGCCACAAAGCGGCCATCGGCATGAGCATTCATCGCAAGGAACTCGATGCATTTTCCGATTTGATTCAACACCATGCCGACGCTGATTGTCGGGAAGAAAACCAAAATGACCCCGATATCCTCGGCCATCTTCCTTTTGAATATATTACCTTATCTTTGCTGCAGCGGATTGCACGGTTTGAACCTTTCGGGCAGGAAAATCCCAAACCGAAATTCATCACGACAAATGTGACCATCGCCGCAGTACAGCAAATGGGCAAAGAAAAAAATCATCTCCGTTTTACTCTGGAGTCACGGGGCCATTATCGGCAAGCCGTTCAGTTCAAAACCACGGCAATTCATACGCGCGGAGATCGTGTCGATGTTGTCTATACATTAACGATCAATCATTTTCGTGGAGAGCAAACGATTCAGTTGATGATAGACCGTATCACAAATCGGACGCAGGCATGAGTCGCTTTTACTTCTCTTTTGCTATAATCACGCCCAATAACCCTATTTTAAACAAGGCAAAAACGTGCATGATACCATCATAGGCTATCTTCAGAATGGCCAAGTTGTTGACACTCAGAGTGCCGGTAAATCTCCTACCGGCGAACCGATATATTACGATAATTCCCCGGAAGCATTGACGCTGATTCGCCACACGACAGCCCATTTGATGGCACAGGCGATCAAGGCACTCTATCCCAACACCCAATTTTTTGTCGGGCCGGTAGTGGATGAAGGTTTCTATTATGATTTCCGTACCGATACCAAAATTGGCGAAGAGGATCTCAAGTCGATCGAAAAAAAGATGAAAGAATTTGTCAAGCAAAAACTCCCCATAACAAAATATGCCATCAGTATGGAAGCTGCCAAAGAAAAGTTTGCCGACGATGACCTGAAACAGCGCGTTATGGAACGCATTGATGATAAAAATGTATCGATTTATGCGCAAGGAGATTTTGAAGATTTGTGTCGCGGGCCGCACGTTCCGACAACCGGGTTATTGCATCATTTTAAGCTGACACGTATCGCCGGAGCCTATGTCGGCGGTGACGCGGATGCAGAAATGCTCACCCGCATTTACGGCATTGCTTTTGCCGACCGCGAATCGCTCAAAGCCCACATGCAGATGCTTGAGGAGGCCAAAAAACGCGACCATAGAAAGCTGGGCACTGAATTGGGACTTTTTATGTTTCGTGAAGAATCGGGAGCAGGATTGCCGTTTTGGCTGCCGGCGGGTGCCCGCCTCCGCAATCGGCTCGAATCAATCCTGCATGACGCCCACCGCAATCGCGGCTATGAACCGGTACGCGGACCGGAAATTCTCAAAGCGGATCTTTGGAAAACATCTGGGCATTATGACAATTACGGCGAGAACATGTATTTGACCGAGATTGACGGACAGGAATACGGGATCAAGCCGATGAACTGCATCGGACATATTCAAATCTTTAAGCAATCCGGAAAAAGCTATCGCGATCTGCCGCTGAAATATTATGAATATGGTGTAGTGCACCGCCATGAAAAATCGGGAGTTTTGCACGGCCTTTTGCGGGTACGGGAGTTTACACAGGATGACGCCCATATCTTTTGTACGCCGGAGCAGATCAAAGACGAAGTGTTAGACGTGGTAGAATTCGTCGATAGCGTTATGAAAAAATTTGGCTTTGATTACACCATGGAGATCGCCACCAAACCGGAAAAATCGATCGGCGAAGATGCGGTTTGGGAGGTGGCAACCCAGGGCTTGATCGATGCACTCGAGAGCAATGGACTCCCCTTCGGTATCGACGAGGGCGGCGGTGCATTCTACGGTCCCAAGATTGACATCAAGATCACCGATGCTTTAGGCCGCAAATGGCAGTGTGGTACTGTGCAGGTTGATTTCAACCTCCCCGAGCGTTTTAATGTGGAGTATGTTGCCGAAGACAATACCCACAGGCGGGTCGTGATGATTCATCGGGCTATTCTGGGGAGTTTCGAACGCTTTATTGCCATCCTGACCGAGCATTATGCCGGTGAATTTCCCTTTTTCCTGGCACCGACTCATGTGATCTTTGTCCCCATTTCCAGTGTGCACGCTGATCATGCCTATGCACTGAAAAAAGCATTGCGCGCTGAAGGAATTGATGCAGAAGTGTATGATAAAAACGAGAGCATGAACAAGCGTATTCGTACTGCCGAAAAACAAAAAGTCCCTTACGTCGTCATCATTGGGGATGAAGAGGTGGCCCAGCAGACCGTTGCCATCCGGGATCGCCGCCGCAAGGAGC
>CAZRUT010000191.1:0-3040 GCA_964603215.1 uncultured Nitratifractor sp. | reverse complement strand
GGCTTCTTTGGTACTGAGGTTGAGATCGGTAATGAGAATAAGCCGTTCTTCGGCATGCTGGTTGAGGTAGCGTTCGCGTCCGATTTGGTCGATGATTTCGCCGAGGCGGGCGGTGATCTCCGGCCCATAGTTGGCATTGTAGCACCGAATGCGATCGAACGTGCCCTGATCCACGGCGTGGTGGGTGAGGTACTGGCATCCGTAGCCATCGAGGTCAATGTGGGAAAGATGGTACAGTGCGTTCACGATGCTGCCTTTGGGATTTTGAAGATTTGGTCGAGGGTCAGTTCACGCAAAAAAAGATCGATGCGCATTTGAAAACGGGCCAAAAACGGCGAGATGGCGCAGGCGCCTACAGCACCGTTGGGGCAGCTTTCGTTGTATTGCGCACAATCAAATACTGCCGCTGCCTTCCCTTCGGCAGCCAGCACAATATCGTACACAGAAATAGTGCCCAAATCCCGCTCGAGAAAAAATCCTCCATGCGCTCCGCGGTGGGAGACAATGATTTTTTCTTTGGCCAAACTCTGGAGAATTTTGGCCAGGAAGCTTTTGGGGAGGCAGAGCTCCTGCGCCAAATACTCGGCACCGAGCGGCCGATCCGATTGGCGGATTTTGTCCAGTGAGAGGAGGGCATATTCGCTCGCGCGGGTAAGCAGCATGAAGGACCTTTGTGTGCCGAGCACATTTGAATGGGATAAAAACACTTATATAAGAGTATTTTACTCTATTTTGAATTAAGGACACCTATTTATCAGAGATCCCTTTTATCTCCCCTGAAGTTGTTCGGTGTATAATTGCAGACCCAAATTATACCAATCAGGAGGTCATTATGGCTTTGGATTCGGCGAAAAAACAAGCAATTGTCGCTAAATATGGACGCGGTGAGCACGATACGGGCTCGACGGAAGTGCAGGTTGCACTCTTGACAGAACGGATTCTCTATTTGACGGAACACCTTAAAATAAACAAAAAAGACCACGCATCGCGCCTGGGACTGCTCAAGCTGGTCGGTCAGCGCCGTCGCTTGATGCGCTATTTGCGCAAAAGTGATTTTGCGCGCTATACGACGATCAAAGAGGCCCTGGGTCTGCGAAACTGATTCTGCTACGATGCGACGGACCCGTGTGCCGCCGCCTCAATTATCTTTCCTTTCAATTCCTCCCCCACCATTTTTTTAAATCAGAATCACCCATACCGTGCCATTGTCCATGTATCGGCAAAAATTATGATTCTTTAGTCATATAGACTAAACTATATTTTACAATTTTTATAAAGTTCACTTGACAAACATGCGCTCAATATACTATAATTACATCAGAGATTACATGACAGGAGTTTGTGATGCCCGCAACAGAAGAAGATGAGCGACACATAGAAAAAAACACAACCACATCGGAAGAGACCGAAGCGGCTGCACCGGAGGAGCGCACCCCCGAAGAAGCGTGCACCGAAGCGCTCAAGGCAGCTCAGGCAGCATTGGCAGAATCCGAAGAAAAAGTTTTGCGCATCCACGCAGATTTTGAGAACAGTAAAAAACGCCTTGCCAAAGACAAGGCAACCGCCGTAGCCTTTGCCAATGAAGCATTTGCATCGGATATGCTGAGCATCCTGGATTCGTTTGAGAGCGCGTTTGCATCGTTCGAGCAGATTGATCCGGAGGATGCCGCCGAAGCGATGGCCAAAATCAAAGAAGGGATGGAGTTGACGTACAACCAGACACTCAGTGTCCTCAAGAAGCACGGTGTCGAAGAGGTCGATCACGCCGGAGCATTTAATCCGGAAGTGCATCAGGCGATCATGCAGGTTGAGAGTGATGCGCACGAGGGCGGCCAGATTGTCCAGGTGATGCAGAAAGGGTACAAAATGAAAGAGCGCACCCTCCGTCCCGCTATGGTCAGTACCGCAAAATAGGCAACCCAAATCACGGAGATGCAACCCAGGTTGCAAACTCCGTCCATTACATTACACTACAATACCCCAACCAAAAAAACAATGAGGAGTTTACCATGAGCAAGCCAATCGGAATCGATTTAGGAACCACCAACTCAGCGGTGTCCGTTTATGAAAACGGTGAAGCAAAAATCATCGCCAACAAAGAAGGGCGCAACACCACCCCGTCTGTCGTTGCCTTTACCGACAAAGGGGAAGTCCTCGTCGGCGAGACAGCCAAACGCCAAATGGTCACCAACCCGGAAAAGACCGTTTATTCGGTCAAGCGGATTATGGGGCTGATGTGTGACGAGGCAAAAGCCAAAGAAGCCAAAGGGCGCCTGCCGTACCATGTGATTGACAAAAGTGGCGCCTGCGCCATCGAAATCGACAGCAAAACCTATACCCCTCAGGAAATTTCAGCCAAAATCCTGATGAAACTCAAAGAAGACGCCGAAGCCTACATGGGCAGCAGTGTTACCGATGCAGTCATTACCGTGCCGGCCTACTTCAATGATTCCCAGCGCAAGGCAACCAAAGAAGCCGGCACCATCGCCGGATTGAATGTGCTGCGGATCATCAATGAGCCCACGGCTGCGGCCCTTTCATACGGGCTGGACAAAAAAGAGAGTGAAAACATCGCCGTGTACGACCTTGGTGGTGGGACGTTTGACGTGACAATTCTCGAAACCGGCGACGGTGTCGTGGAGGTATTGGCGACCGGAGGCGATGCTTTCCTCGGAGGTGACGACTTCGACAACCGGGTGGTCGATTACATTGCAGGCGAATTCAAAAGCGATCAGGGGATCGACATCAAAGCCGACATCATGGCCCTTCAGCGCCTCAAAGAAGCAGCAGAAAATGCCAAAAAAGAGCTTTCTTCTGCTGCAGAGACCGAGATCAACCTGCCATTTATTACTGCTGATGCTACCGGCCCGAAGCACCTCGTCATGAAGCTGACCCGCTCCAAATTTGAGTCGCTGATCGAAGATTTGGTCCAGAAAACCATCACCAAAATCGACGCAGTCCTCCAAGACTCCGGTTTGGGCAAAGGGGAAATCAAAGAGATCGTTATGGTGGGTGGCTCAACCCGCATTCCGCTGGTTCA
>CAZRUT010000190.1:0-3042 GCA_964603215.1 uncultured Nitratifractor sp. | reverse complement strand
CCGGAATGCCGGCCGACGCGAGGAGCACCAGCAGCGGAGGGTTGAGCAGGGTTGCGACTTTGCCGCCAAACGAGTGGCCGATGACGGCCGATGGTTCTTCGCCGATTCGGGTCAGAAAATCATGCAAAATCGCTGCATAGTCTTCGGTGGTCAGCGGGCGATCATTGGGGCTTTTTCCAAAACCAGGCATATCGACATAGACCTGCCGGTAACGACCGAGGGGCTTCCCCAAAGCCTGCTGCATGATGCGCTGATTGCTGCCCCAGCCATGGAGGATCAGCACGCTGATATCGGCAGACGGATTCAGCAGGGTATAATTGAGCACATAATCGTGCCCGTCGTGCCGGCAAATTTTGGATGCCATTGCCTAGCGTAGCCTTTGGGCTGCGTCAAAGCCATAAATATGGGGGTAGAGTTCCAGGCCGCCACTGCCGACATAGGCGGTTTGATACACGATGTGTACCGGAATATGCTTCTGGAGCTTGACATAGCTTATTTTGTGGGATTTCTGGTGCTGCTCAATCGTTCCCAGTGATGTTGCGGCATAGCCTCCGGCTACTTTTTTCAAGAGGGCTTTGGGCTGTGAGAGGCGCATGCAGCCGTGGCTAAATGCCCGACTTTTGCGTTTGAAAAGCGATTTGGCCTGCGTATCATGCATGTACACCGAGAAGCGGTTGGGAAACATGAATTTGACGGTCCCGAGGGCATTGCGCTTTGAGGATCCCTGAACGACCCGGAACGGGATCGGAGTCTTGTTTTTTTTGCCGGCATATTTTTTCCAGTTGATCGTGGCAGGATCCACCTCGACGGCATCGTTTCCGTAGCCGTTGTACACTTTCATATTGTGGCGCTTGAGATAGCTGGGGTTGCGCAGTACTTTGCGGATCAAATCTTCCCGGACAATATTGGACGTCATGGTCCAGGTGGGGTTGAGCACGATATACTTCATTGTGGAGCTGAATACCGGCGTTTGCCATGCCGGCTTGCCGACAATGATCGGAAAATGCATGCTCACGCTGCTTCCTTCGTAGAAACGCAGCATAAACGCAGGGATATTCACTTCAATGTACGTACTCCAGTTATTCTGCGGCATGATTTTGGTCCGCTCGATGCTCAAACGGATTTTGCGCATTTTCGGATCATTGTCACCCGGCTTGTAATACGCAAGAAGCTTTTTAAACTGAGGGTTTTTGGGGATATACGGCGCCAAAAGCTCCTCAATCGTTGCTCCTTTTTTGAGGCGGGCCAGGATGGAAGCTCCGTCAACTTTTTGGGTATTGATATCGAAATAGGTTTTGGTTCCCCGGGCACTTTTGGATGCCTGGGCAGCACGAAAGGCAGGCAGATCAATACAGCTGTTGGCCAGATTTCGGGCATACCCTACCAACATTTGGCCAAGGATAGCGCTGTCCTTGTTGACCTGATATTGCTGATAAAGGTTCTGGAGGCCGCAGGCGGATGCATATTTGTCTGCCTGGTAGATTGCAAGAAAAGCATCACGGTCGGAAGGCTTCCAGCCATTGGCATCCTTGATCCCCGGCACGCCCGAACAACCCGACAGCAAAACCAAAAAGCCAAGCGCCAACCAAACAGTGCGTCTCAACATTGTGTACCGCATATCCACTCCCCCCTTCTCTGCATCACATGGACGCTTTCCGATAAAACGAAATTGTAAAAAACATGTGTGGATTATACCATAATTAATTAACAATAGGCAAAATTCACTCCATCAAACCGTTCAATGCCCTGGCACAGACGGCTGCAGAGCTCATTGCCCATTGGAGATTGTAGCCGCCCAGCTCGCCAGTAACATCCAGGGCTTCTCCGACGATGTACAGTCCCGGCACCCGTCGGCTCTCCATCGTATGAGGGTCGATTGCCCCGGTCGAGACACCCCCGCGCGTCACTTCGGCACGCCCATACCCAAATGTTCCTGCCGGCGCAAATCGGTAGGCAGCAAGATGGCGGAGGCGTTCTATCGCGTCGTGCTTCAATGTCTTTGCCGGCATATTGTTCAGGTCCCATTGCGCCAAAAACGTTTCCGCCATGCGCCGGGGAACAGGCAAAAGGGTGGCAATCTTCTGTGGGCTTTTTTGCAGGCGGTTCCAGTCAAATCCGGGGAGAAAATCGATTGTAATCGTTCCCCGCCGCCAGCGCAGCGATGCATCCAGCACCGCCGGCCCGCTGATTCCCCGATGGGCAAACAGAAGCCGGCCGGCGATCCGATGCGCTCCAACCTGCATGACCACTTCGGTGGCAATCCCGCTGAGTGTTTTGAAAAAAAACTGTTCCGGTTGCAGTGTCAGTCCGACCAGTGCCGGAGACGGTGGTGTGATCCGGTGGCCGAATGCTTTGGCGATCCGGTGCCCGATATCGCTGGAGCCCAACTGGGCAAAACTGGCCCCGCCCGTCGCTACCACCAGCTTTTTTGCACGCAAAATCCCCCGATGGGTCCGGACATGAAACCAGCCATCTTGGCGTGTAACCTTTTCGATGCGGTGCGACAAAAGCAATGCTGTACCCCGGATTTCATGCTGAAACATTTTCCATAAAGTCCGTGCCGTACCGGCACAAAAGTATTGGGTCTTTTTCTCAATGAACGGCCTGAGTCGACGTGCGGTAAGCCATTGCAGCAAATCCGTGTTGTCAAATGCGTTCAGCACAGCCTCGATAAAGGCGGGATCTCCATCATAATGTTCGGGCCCCATCTGCGCATTGGTAATATTGCAGCGGCCGCCGCCGGAGACAAGGAGTTTGGCTCCGGGTGCATCATTGCCCTCGATAATGGCCGTGCTGTTCCGATCGTGCAGCATGGAAGCAAGCATCAGTCCGGCCGCGCCCCCTCCGAGGATCACCAATTGATAGTCACCGATATGAACATTGTGTTGTGGCATGGCAATCTTTTCGGGAAATATTGATTTTTTTCTGGAGGGTGCCCTACAGTCTCTGGAGTTTTTTCAGTCCCTCTTTGACCAGTGTGGCTGTGTCACCCGTGAGGCCGCTGAGGGCTTTTTGAATCGCCTCTTTTTTGAAGCCGAGACT
>CAZRUT010000189.1:0-3049 GCA_964603215.1 uncultured Nitratifractor sp. | reverse complement strand
CCCCAGTGAGGGGAGTTTGGTGCCCGGGCCGATTGAACCCAGGACAAACCGGGGTTTTTCAGGGGTAGCATATTCGGTACACACTGCTTTGGCCAGCTCGGCTCCACTGCGGGAAAGTGCATAGGCACGGTGCCCCAGCCCGTATTCGTCCAGTACCCACGGCATGGTACCAAATGTGTTGGTTTTGAGCATGTCTGCGCCGGCCATCGCATAGCGTTTGTGAATCCGGCTGATGATCTCGGGGGCAGTGGCAGTCAGAAGCTCGTTGCAGCCTTCCTGGGCGCGTCCGTGTTCGTCCTGCCATGCTTCCGGAGGAACTTTGAGGTCCTGAATTTGCGTTCCCATCGCCCCGTCAAGGATCAAATAACGCTCGGTAATGATCTGCTCGATCTGCGTGCGAACATGCACTATAAACTCCCTTTGGTGAATACGATGATGGACAGGCGTGTGGGCGTCCGGTATCAGAGTGCCTCCTGGGCCTCCTGCAGCGCGGCAATAACGGCAGCAATATTCTCTTTGGGGAGATGGACCTTCCAGTCGGGCGCGTCACTGCCGCCGCTGAGAAAAATGCCGATGCTGGCGACCGGGTCACTCCGGGTCCCGTATGGTTCGCTCAGGACCGCTATTTCGATCATGCCGTTTTGTGTGCCGCCCAATGGAATGGAGGCAATCTCGTGTATGGATTTGCTCATGTTTTGCTCCTTGGTTGAATGATTATGCGCGTTCAGCGCTCCATCGCTACGACGCCACCCCGGACAATTTCAATGGGGTTGTAGCGCTGGCATGCCTGGATGAAGTGGCGAATCCGCACCGGTTCATCCGCCACCATGGCGATCACCATCTCCCGGCCCACGTTGGCGATCCCGCCGTTGTAGGCAGCGCACAGCGTCTGGATGTCGCTGAGCTGCTCTTCGATGGGAAATTTTACCAAAACCATCTCTTTTTCGACCATTTCGGTGTGTTCAATCACTTTGAGGGTGGGGATCAGCTTGTGGAGCTGTTTGGTGATCTGCTCGATGACCCGCTGATTGCCCCGGGTCACGATGGTCATGTGCGACAAATCGCTCTCGGGGATGGGGGCGACAGTGAGGGTTTCGATGTTGTATCCGCGCCCGGCAAACAGGCCCGAAACCCGCGCCAGCACTTGCGCCTCGTTGAGGACAACAACGGAAATAACTCTGCGTACGGTTTCCATCAACGCTCCTTGTGTTCTAGCATCATATTGTAGAGGGCGCCGCCGGCGGGCACCATCGGCATGACATTTTCGAGGCGCTCAATGGCCACATTGATGAACGTCACTTTCCCGTCAGCAATCGCCGATCCGAGTGCGGTATCAAACTCTGCCTTGGTCGTCACGTCAAACCCGGCGCCGCCGCATGCTTCGGCCAACATCTTCCAGTTGGGCTGATAACTCAAATCGGTTTCGGCATACCGTTTGTCGTAGAAAAAGGTTTGCCATTGACGCACCATGCCGAGAAAATGGTTGTTGAGAATGACGTTGATGACGGGGATGTTGTGTTCGGCCGCCGTGACCAGCTCCTGCACATTCATCAGGATCGATCCGTCACCGGTGATGTTGATGACTACTTTTTCCGGCTGGGCTACTTTGGCACCGATGGCGGCGGGAAATCCGTATCCCATGGTGCCCAGACCGCCAGAGTTGATCCACTGGCGCGGGCGGTCAAAAGGATAGAACTGCGCCGCCCACATTTGGTGCTGCCCTACATCCGAAGTGATGATGGCCTCTTCGCCGACCAATGCACCGATCCGTTCGATCACCCACTGGGGTTTGATGACATCCTCACTGTCGTGATACGTCAGCGGATGCAATGCATTGTACCGGGCCAGAATATCGCGCCAGACTTGATAGCGGTCGGGCTGCACCTGCTCTTCGATGTGGGTGAACAGCTTCTCAACAACGATTCGGATATCCCCTACGATGGGGTAATCTACCTCCACCAGCTTGGCGATATTGGCCGGGTCGATGTCCACATGGATCACATCGGCATATTTGGCAAATTCGCTCAGCTTGCCTGTCACCCGGTCATCAAAACGGGCTCCGAGGGAAATGACCAGATCGGTTTCGCTCATCGCCATGTTGGCAGCATAGCTGCCGTGCATCCCCAGCATCCCAATTAGCAGCGGATTGCCCGCCCCCATCACGCCGCGTGCCATCAGGGTCTCCACCGCCGGGATTTGCGCCGTCTCTGCCAGGTGGCGTACCGCGTCGGATGCGCCACTCAGCACCACGCCGCCGCCGAGATAAAGCAGCGGCTTTTTGGCGTCGAGGATCGCCTGGGCGGCTTTTTTGATCTGGCGGTCATTGCCTTTGTAATTGGGGCGATAGGTCGGCAAATCTACCGTATTGGGGTACACGAAATCCCCCATTTCTCCGGTGATGTCTTTGGGGACATCGACCAGCACCGGTCCGGGGCGTCCGCTTCGGGCGATATAAAATGCCTCTTTGAGAATACGGGGGAGCGCGGCAATGTCATGCACAAGGTAATTGTGCTTGGTGCATGCGCGGGAAATACCTACGGCATCGACTTCCTGGAAGCCATCCGTTCCGATCAGGGAGAGCGGCACCTGACCCGAAATCACCACCAGCGGCACCGAGTCGGTGTATGCCGTCGCCAGCCCCGTCACCGCATTGGTAAAGCCCGGCCCGCTGGTCACCATAGCCACCCCGACTTCACCGCTGGCACGGGCGTATCCGTCGGCTGCATGGACGGCCGCCTGCTCATGGCGGGTCAGGATGTGCTCAAAATCGTCTTGTTTGTATAGTTCATCGTATACATTCATGATTGCCCCGCCGGGATACCCAAATACTTTGGTCACCCCTTCGGCAATGATCGCTTCGATGATCATTTGCGCACCGCTAATCTGCATGTTCGCACTCCGTATCTTTGATGGGGTGATTATAGCAAAAATTGCTTATGGGCAGGTGGCTGCACGCAGCCGGACGCCAAACGCTTTGGCCATCAGTAGGATCAACCCAAATTATGCATTAGAATCGCCTAATATTCTGCAAAGGCTTAGTGCATGGGTG
>CAZRUT010000188.1:0-3061 GCA_964603215.1 uncultured Nitratifractor sp. | reverse complement strand
ATATATTGCATGGTCTGCAATGCTGGCGGGGGTGGTACTTTTCCGCCGCTCGCTACTGGTATTGGCCGCGCCGGCGATCGTGGCCGGCATCTTTATGTTTACGGCCCACTTGAGCAACATCAATCCCCAAATCACCACGCTGGTGCCGGTGCTCAAGTCGTACTGGCTGACGATTCATGTTTCGGTCATCACGGCCAGCTATGGCTTTTTGGGGCTGGGAGCGATGCTGGGGTACATAACACTGCTGTTGTTTATCCTGCGCCATCCGCAACGCCGCCCCCATATCGATGCAGCCATTTATCGTCTGGTGGCCCTCAATGAAGCAGCACTGATTATCGGTCTTTCGTTGTTGACAATCGGAAACTTTATCGGTGGGGTGTGGGCCAACGAAAGCTGGGGGCGCTATTGGGGATGGGATCCCAAAGAGACATGGGCCTACGTGAGCATCGTAGTTTACACCATCGTGCTGCACCTGCGTCTTGTGCCGAAACTGGACCGGCCGTATGTGTTTTCCGCCGCATCCTTTGTGGCATTTGCTTCAATCCTCATGACCTATTTCGGGGTCAATTTCTACCTCAGCGGAATGCACTCGTACGCCACAGGCGATCCGGTGCCAATCCCGACCTGGGCCTATACCGTCAGTGCATTGGCTTTGGTGACGCTTGCGGCCGCGTGGCCCCAGCGCCGTCTGCAGCGTCTGCACCTCCGATCTTCAGTAGAGCAGGGGGCGCAGAGAGGATGATGTGGAGACTGTTTTGTGTATGGCTGAGTGCTGTCTGGATAGCAACTGGCACCCTTGAAGCCCAAAAACCATATACTATCGTGCAGATTGGCTTGCAAGAGGCAAAAGATCATTTCAATGCCCACAATGCTCTCTTTATTGATGCCCGTGATGCCAATATGTATGCCAAAGGGACGATCCTCCGGGCACTCAACGTACCGATGAAGCGTTTCAAGCGGATGCAAAAATGGTTCCCGATCCGCAAAGACGCTCCCCTACTGATTTTTTGCAATGGTATTGGATGCGACACGTCAGCCCAACTGGCCAAAAAGTTTGCCCGGGCCGGCTACACCCGCCTGATGGTGTACCGAAACGGCTTTCCCGAATGGAAGCGCCACAGGCTCCCCATTATGGCATCCCCAAAGCCCTGCCGCTCCGGCAACACGCCCTATCGGCCCGCTGGGAAACCGGTGATTGTTTCCGGTGCGACGCTTTACCTTGCACCGGATGATCCCAGCCGGATCGATGCACGTTGGGTTGCTCCACTGATTCAGGCCGGCACGTTGACAAAAAAGATACATCTGATCGATGTCCGTCCGCCAAAACAGTATGCCGGCGGACACCTCAAGGGAGCGGTCAATATCCCATACGATCCGGTGCACCAGACGATCGACACAGCGCGCGTTCCTTCTGATGGCGTGATGCTCTTATACTGCAACCACGGCGCCACCTCTGCCGATGCCTACGTCGCGCTTCCCGACGCAATCGCAGCACGCACCAAAGTCATAGAAGCCGACCTGATATGCGATACCACAGGCTGCCGTGTCGCACCGAACTGAGCCGGTATTGTGCGCAGCAGGGCCACACCGACAGGGCTCCAACATGGCATCCTGTCAATGCAGATGCAATCTTTTTTGAAGTCGCTACTCCATTTTGCTTTATCTGGATAATCAGGGCACCTCCAATAATAGGGAATACCCACAAATATATTTTCAGATAGATCATAACATCGTTATCAAAGTTTATAGAAAGGTGGACGATGACAACGACTAATCTATGATAGAGTTTGAAGGTGGGGAGCAAGCCCGCAAGTGTGGTCCTGTGTTCTTTTATCGCAAAACCGCTTCGGAAGTGAAGCGGGGGTTGTGGAGCTGGCCGCGTACGGTGGTTTTGACTTCCGGAGAGGAATCAAGGCGGAGTCGCGACCAGCTCTCGTCCTCGTTTTGCCAATCTTCGTGCCAGGGACTGATGACGCGAAACGGGGTGCACTTGTCGTGGAGTATGGCGGCAAAAGCATCGTTAAACCAGGCACTTTTATTCCCGTCGGGGTAACCGTCGGTGACACCAAACTCCAAAACAGCGCGGGGCTTGGCGGCAGTGATGGCTTTGAATGCAGCGCATCCGGATTGCAGCTGGGTGGAAAATGCCAGCTCCCCCCACGGCTCACTGAGTGTCTGAGCCCCATAAAGGCTGAAGCCGACCCAGTCGATGTAATGATCCCCCGGATAATAATTGACCGGCCGATTCCACGGTGCATCGGGCGATGAGGCGAGATTGATATGAAAAACCCAGGTAATATGGGCAACATGCTGCACCCGGAACAGGTCGATGATGTGGCGGTAGGCATCGCGGTAGCGCTCAGGTCCGTCAGGGAATTTTGGATCGCCATAGCCGTCTGTTTGTGCTCCGCCATTGAATACCCCGCTCCAGGGAAACCAGTCGCCGTTCATTTCCACGGCAAAATCGGCCAGAATAGGGATGCCATCGGCACGGGCATCCCGGGCCCACTGTATCAGGTCGGCATCGAAAGCTCCGTCGATGATCCGCTGCAGGGTAAAGTGCTGTTCAGAGTGCCCCTGGATCTCATCGCTGCGGGGCATGAGGCGGACATAAGGGATCACACCAGCATTGTGGATGGCATGGATGTGGGCTTTGGGATAAGCGATGCCGCGGAACCAGTTTTGGGAAAAAACCGCCCAGACGAGTTTACGGCCGGCGATCGTTTCGAAATCCTCGATCTGTTTTCGGCTGACATGGTCTTCTGACCCGCCAAAATCGGGAAAAGCACCAAAATAAATTTGCCTGGACGAAGGCGGCTGGAGTTTGGTCTGGGCCGAATAGGTCGGACTGCATCCCAGCAGCAGAATCATGACAGCGATCGATAGAATACTGCAACACCTATATGATGCTCTGGGTGTATCGACGGTGGTCATGTGGATCCTTTTTTGGGTACTATTCTATCATATCCCGAAAAAATTTAGCTACAATAATGCCGAAAGATCCTGACCCAATGGAGCCTCCGTGACCCAACTTGATACCCTGCTCGCTGCTTTGGAACAC
>CAZRUT010000187.1:0-3069 GCA_964603215.1 uncultured Nitratifractor sp. | reverse complement strand
CACAACATATTTTGGCCGTCCGCCAAATGATCCTTCCATGAGGCGCCATTTGGCACCCGTGGGAGCGCCTCCCCCCCCTTTGCCCCGTAAGCCGCTTGCTTCCACGGCATCGATGATGCTTTGGGGTGTCCGTTCTGTCAGGGTTTCGATCGTCCGGTACGCTCCGTCCTGTCGGGCAACGGAGAGGGTATGCCCGTCGGGGAGATCAAAGCGCCGGCTGACAACACGTACTTCGCGGATCATGGGAGCTCCTTGAGGATCGTATCGATTGTATCGGGTGTCAGATGCGCGTACAGGGTGTCGTTGATCTGCATGACCGGCCCGGTACCGCATGCCCCGAGACACTCCACCTGCGAGAGGGTAAAGCGTCCATCGGGTGTGGTTTCACCGATGTCGATGCCGAGTCGATTCTGAAGGCGCTGCAATACCGACTCTTTGCCATTCAATGCACAAGAGAGTGTTTTGCAGAGCTGAATATGATACGTGCCGATTGGCTGTAGGTGAAACATCGTATAAAATGTAGCAACACCATATACCTCTGCCCGGGAGCGACCGGTAAGTTCGGCGACCGCTTCCATCCCTTCACGCGAAATAAATCCCTCCTGCTCCTGAACCTTCCAGAGCGCAGGAAGCACCAACGCTTTTGGATCGGGATAGCGCTTTTTGAGCGCTGCAAGTGCGCCGATATTTTCATCCGACCATATAAAATTCATCGATCCATCTCCCCGGCAATAATATTCAGGCTTCCCAATGTCATGATGGCATCGGCCACCTGATACTGTTCGATCAAGTGCGGGTATGCCTGCATGTGCAGAAAGCTGGGGGCACGGACTTTGACTTTGTATGGGGTACCGCTCCCGTCGCTGATGATATAATACCCCAATTCGCCGTTGGCCGCTTCGGTGGCTCCGTAGTATTCTCCGGCGGGGACGCGCACGCCGTCGATGGTCAGCTTGAACTGGTCAATGGTTCCTTCGATGGTCGAATAAACCAGTGATTTGGGCGGCAAAGTGATGGCGCGATCTTCAACCCGGATCGGTCCCTGAGGAATGTGCGCCATCGCCTGACGGATGATGCGCATGCTCTGGATCATCTCTTCGAAGCGCACCATCATCCGGTCATGTGTATCCCCGACGCTCCCCACCACCATCTCAAAATCAAAATGGTCGTAATAATAATACGGTTGCGCAAACCGCAGATCGTAGGGTACGCCGCTGGCACGGAGGTTGGGTCCGGTAAAGCCCCAGGCAATCGCTTCTGCGGCTGTGAGAGGCGAAATACCTTGAACCCGGTCGTTAAAAATCCGGTTGCGCTGGGTCATGGTGAGGGTTTGGGCAATCCCAGCATCCACTTTTTTGAGAACGTGATTCAGGTCCGTTTCCCATCCGTCATAGAGGTCATGTGTCATGCCGCCAATCCGCATAAAGCTGTTCGTCAGGCGTGCGCCGGTGAGCTTGCTCAAAAAATCGTATGCATCGTTTCGGGGATTGAACAGGTACCAATAATTCGTCTGTGCTCCCATGTCCAGCAGCCCGGCTGCCAGACAAACCAAATGGTCAATAATACGTGAGAGTTCGGCAAGAATGACCCGGATGAAGATGGCCCGATCGGGCAGTGTGATGCCCAACATGCTCTCGACTGCTTGCGCGAAACCGATATTGTTCATCAGTGCGGAGCAGTAATTGAGTCGGTCAGTATAGGGAATGATTTGATTGTACGTGTGTGTTTCGCATGCCTTTTCAAATCCCCGGTGCAGGTAGCCGATTTCGCTGACGCCCGCGACGATTTTTTCCCCGTCGAGTGCCACCAGCGTACGGATGGTCCCGTGGCTGGCAGGGTGAGAAGGACCCAGATTGAGGAGCATCAGATGATCCCGGTCAAGCCCCCGCGTTTTGAGTGCCGGTTCCATTTCGTCCATCATATCCTGGGTCACCGTACAGGTATGCCGGCGGTCGATGGGATAGTCTTTGCGCAGGGGATGCCCTTCGAATTCCATGTGGTTGAGGATGCGCTTGAGCAAGGGGTGTCCGGTGAAACGGATTCCGTATTGATCGTACACTTCCCGCTCCAACCAGTTGGCAGCGGGAAAGAGCGCCGTGATCGAGGCAAGTCCTTTGTCCGGTTTGTGTAGCGGTACTCTGAGCACGATTGTCTGGGAAAAATCCCGATGACGGAAGAGATACACGACTTCAAATCGGGCCCCGTGGGCTTGCGGTCGGTGGAGATTGTCTGTGGCTGTAATGTCGAGAAGCAGGACATAATCGTGGGCATCACGAAGGCGAGAAACTGCATGATACAGATCGGCAGGTTTGAGCAGAATAACCGGTGTTTTCCCCATGGGAATACCCATGTTGGCCGAAGGGGCAATCCCCAGCACGGTATCGGATTCAGGCATCGTACATCCCCTTGAAGTCCGGATGGCGTGCGGCCAGGGCCGGTTCGGTATGGAGAAGTTTTTGGATGTCGATGACGGCATCAAGGAGTGCTTCGGGGCGGGGAGGGCACCCGGCAACATAGACATCAACCGGAACAATCCGGTCGATTCCCTGCAGCGTAGTGTAATTGTCGTAAAACCCTCCCGTACTGGCACATGCCCCCATGCTGATTACCCAGCGGGGTTCGGGCATTTGGTCGTAAATTTGTTTGAGAATAGGAGCCTGTTTCATGGTCACGGTGCCGGCAATCACCAGCAGGTCGGCATGGCGCGGAGAAAAACGGAGCACTTCCGCTCCAAAACGGGCAATATCATAACGGCTGGCGGCGGTGGCCATAAATTCAATGGCACAGCATGCCGTACCGAACACGAACGGCCACAGAGAGGATTGGCGTCCCCAGTCGATCACGGCATCGATCCGGGTGGTGACGACGGTGTCGCCCAGCATGTTTTGGTCGACAAGATGAGGAGCGCTTAAATCCATCGGAGTACTCCGGCCCGGAACACATAGACCATTCCGGCGACCAAAATGCCCAGAAACGCAAACATTTCCAAGAGTCCCAGTCCCCCCAGCGTGCGCAGATTGAGCGCCCAGGGAAAGAGATAAAGCACTTCGACATCAAACAGAAGAAAAA
>CAZRUT010000186.1:0-3089 GCA_964603215.1 uncultured Nitratifractor sp. | reverse complement strand
CGAACAATGCTGTGGGGCTTTCCGATCAGTTCCTCCCGGGTATAGCCCGAAATGCTGCAGAATGCTTCGCTGACATCCGTAATGACCCCATGGGGATCGGTGCGGGAAATGATAATGTACTTATCAATCATTTTTTTCATCTTTTTTTCATTTTCAATCATTTTGACCAAGATATATATGATGGAGAAAAACAGGATACTGAAGACCAATGCAGCCAGAATATACCACAGCAAGACACGCTGGATTCCCAACAGTTTGCTATTCAAACTCTGCATAATAAACGTCGAGAGGGCTGCATGAATGTTTTGCAGGCCGTCGATGTAGCGCGTGCTTTGGTCAAACCAAAATTTCGGATCAATGGCCGCAATCGTCTTGGGGGTGCCGGCAATGATTTGCGTGCGGATTTTTTTGATCTCTAGATAGGAGCGTTGCTTAAGCACGCTTTGGTACCGGCGGACAAAATCGCGGCGGGCATATTGGACAAAAAGACTCTCATATACTTTTTGTTTCTCAATGAGGGAGGCAAATTTTCTCTTTTGTGTGCGGCTGAGATCGGCCGAGGAGGCGATCTCGAAACCGATGGCACGTTCGATTCCGGCGTACTCTTTGAGGTACATAAAATCGTTGTAGGAGATCAGGTCGTTGTACGATGACTTCAGTATTGCGTTTTTGCTGATGGTCACAATGGCATGAAGCAGCCGTTGATTGATGGTGGAATAAAAGCGCAAAATATTGTCACTGCTCACATGAAACGCACGAATATATTCCCGTTGCCGCTCCAGCAAACTCGATGCTTTGAGCGCTGCCTCGATCTGTCCGCGCGTCGCACCGTTCATACAGCTCCGGTGCTGTGTGAGGAATCGCCGCAGCGCTTCCATGGCATAGTCGGTATGGCCCTGCTGCACCATCAACTCGCTCCCAAATACCCGTCCATGGCTCTCGGTGTACCCTACGGAGACTCCCCGTTCTTTTTGTGTCTGGTGCAAAATATCGGCAATTTTGGTTGCCAGCTCTATGCGGGTCGTCATCTTTTTGAAGGCAGACCTCTCCATATATTTCTCGGCAACGAGGTAAAAAGACTGGACAAAGAAAATCAATGCCAACATTGCAAAAAGGGCCATGTACGTGTTTTTATATTTGTGTGCTGTCATCCCCTATCGTTCTCCCCAGGCACTTGTGTAAATCTTTTGTCAAATTCTCATGATATTTTCATGTTAATATTTGCAATACAATAGTTTTTATATACTGATTATAACATATAATTGCCAAATGATTCTTAAGAGCACCTCTTATGAGAATAATTGAGTATCCATAAAAGATGGTCGGGCGGCTCGTGCCGTTGCGGGAGAAGGGGTTACTCCCACTCGATGGTTGCAGGGGGCTTGGAGGAAATGTCGTACACGACACGGTTGATGCCGTCAATCTCGTTGATGATGCGGCGGCTGATGTTTTCGAGTACATCGTGGGGAATGTGGGCAAACGTGGCCGTCATTCCATCCACCGACGTGACCATCCGCACTGCCACGGTATTGTCATAAGTGCGGTTGTCACCCATGACACCGACGGAGCGCACGTTGAGCAGCACGGTAAAAGCCTGCCATACCTGATCGTAGTAACCGCTGGCACGCAACTCCTCCTGCATGATGGCGTCACTTTTGCGCAGCAGACGCAATGCAGCCTCGTCCACGGCACCCATGACCCGAATCGCCAAGCCGGGCCCGGGAAAAGGATGGCGGCCGATCATCGCTTTTGGGAGGCCCAGTTCCAGGCCCAGTTTGCGTACTTCATCTTTGAAAATTTCCCGCAACGGCTCCACGAGATCAAACGTCATCCATGCGGGCAGTCCGCCGACATTATGGTGGGATTTGATGGTTTTGGAGGGGCCTTTGACGCTGACCGATTCGATCACGTCGGGATAGAGCGTTCCCTGGGCGAGAAAATGCACGTCGGTATGTTTTTTGGCTTCGGCATCAAATACTTCGATGAATTTTTCGCCGATAATTTTCCGTTTGCGCTCCGGATCGGTCACGCCGGCAAGTACCGCCAGAAATTCCTGACGGGCATCGATCGTGATCAGGGGGATATCCAGCATGGCAAACATATCCTGAACCTGCTCGGCTTCGTTTTGACGCAGCAAACCCTGGTCGACAAACACGCACACGAGCTGTTCTTTGGGGAGGGCTTCGTGCAGCAAGGCGGCCACCACCGAACTGTCCACACCGCCGCTCACGCCGCACAATACTTTGCGGTCACCGACCTGGCGCCGGATTGCAGCAATCTTTTCTTTGGCAAAGCTCCCCATGTTCCATGTGCTGCTGCACCCGCAAATATATTTGGCAAAGTTTTTGAGCAGTGCTGTACCGTGTTCGGTGTGGTGCACTTCGGCATGAAACTGAATCGCATACACGCGGCGCGTTTCGTCGGCAATGGCCGCATAAGGAGAGTTTTCGCTGGTACCGATGACGGCAAAACCCTCCGGGAGGCGTTCAGCCCGATCCCCATGGCTCATCCAGACCGTACTGCCGCTCTCGATGCCGTGAAACAGGGGCGAGTCGGATGCAGTGTCCAGCCGGGCTTTGCCGTATTCGTGATGATCCGCCGGGATGACTGCGCCGCCAAAATGCTGCGTGATCAGTTGCATGCCGTAGCAAATCCCCAAAATCGGCAGCCCCAGATCCCAAATACCTGCGTCCGGATGGTAGGCGTCGGGATCGTACACCGAAGCCGGGCCGCCGGAGAGAATGATCCCTTTGGGGGTGCGGGCCACAATCGCCTCCAGCGGCTCCCGGTAGGGGACTACTTCGGTATATACGCCGCTTTCGCGCAGTTTTCGGGCAATCAGCTGGGTGTATTGCGAGCCAAAGTCGAGGACCAGTATCGGAACATGTTTCATCGGTATCCTTGTGAGGGTGTATGGATAAAAAAACGCTCCGTGGAGCGATCTCCAATCCAGACACGGCCGGAATCACCCGGCCCAATTCGTGCGGTTTATCCCAGATGCATGACCTCAAACTGTACATACCACACCAGCAGTGAAACGATGTAACCTGCCAGCACGGTCCAGGCATACTTGATGTGGCTGCCAAAAG
>CAZRUT010000185.1:0-3094 GCA_964603215.1 uncultured Nitratifractor sp. | reverse complement strand
ATATTTCTCGAAGTGATTATGGCAGCAGATTTTACTCCTGAAGCCATAGAGGTGTTCTCTGAAAAAAAACGGATCAAACTCTTCTCTCAAAGGACAAAAAAGCTGATCAGGCCCAAAGATGCCTATGATTTCAAACATATAGATGGCGGTTTTGTCTATCAAAACAGTGATTGTGTATGTGATAATGAGGTCAATCAGGCAGCGCTAAAATCTTCCAAAGAGGCAACGCCTCAAGAGATGAAAGATCTGGAAATTGCATGGAAAGTAGCTGCGCTTACCAAATCCAACTGCGTAGTCTATGTCAAAAATTCTGCCATGGTGGCAGTCGGCATGGGCATGACAAGCAGAGTGGATGCAGCGCAGTGCGCGCTCAAAAAAGCCCAGGAAATGAGGCTGGATGTACGCGGATCCGCAATGGCGAGTGAAGCATTTTTCCCATTTAGAGATTCAATCGATGCTGCAGCGAAAGCCGGCGTATCTGCCGTCATTGAGCCGGGTGGCAGTATCCGTGACGGAGAAGTGGTGGATGCAGCCAATGAGCACGGAATGGCACTCTATTTTACCGGAAAACGCCATTTTCTCCATTGAAAAACAAACATTGATTGACATCGACTAAAGTTTTTTGATATAATCATAGAAAATGTAACGGTTTAGGAGAAACAAGATGGCAAAAAGCCTGTATGAAACATTGGGAGTCAGCGAAAATGCCAGCGCTGATGAGATAAAAAAGGCATACCGGAAGCTAGCCAGAAAGTATCATCCCGATATCAACAAAGAAGCATCGGCGCAGGAAAAATTCAAAGAAATCAACGCTGCATACGAAGTCTTGAGCGATCCGGAAAAAAAATCAAAATATGATCAGTTCGGCGATCAAATGTTCGGCGGCCAGAACTTCCATGATTTTGCCCGTGGGCAGGCTTCGGGCATGGATATCGATGAAATTTTGCGCGCCATGTTCGGCGGTGGGGGCGGATTTGCATCTTCAGGCGGCTTTGGCAGTTATGGCGGCGGCGGATTCGGAATGCCCGATCTGGATATCCACGCCACCATTACAGTCCCTTTTGATGTTGCGTTGCGCGGTGGAAAACACCAGGTGGCTGTCGGCAATGGAGAGCGCTTTGACATTAAAATTCCCCCAGGAATCAAAAACGGCGAAACACTGCGCGTGCGCGGAAAAGGAAAGAGCTTTCAGGGCCAGCGGGGCGATGTGATGATCAAGGTGACCGTGGCGCCATCCCATGAGTATGAGCGCAAAGGAGCCGATCTCTACAAAACCATTGACATTCCTCTGAAAAAAGCACTTTTCGGAGGAAAAATTCAGGTCAAAACACCCGAAAAAGAGGTCAGCCTCAAAGTACCCCATGATACGAAAAATGGTCAGAAATTTCGCATACGCGGACAAGGATTTCCTGACCGAAAAAGTGGTATTGTCGGCGATTTGTACCTGATAGCCAATATCATTTTGCCTTCCAGCGCCATGCTGCCCGAAGCACTTCGGGAAGCATGCGCAACACAATTGCCCGAATAACAAGGAGTCCGAATGCATAGCTATGAAGAGCCGGTCTATCTTATCAGTGTGGTCGCCAATATGTTGGGGATCCACCCCCAGACACTCCGTCAGTATGAGCGGGAGGGCTTGGTAGAGCCTTCCCGAACGCAGGGGAGGATGCGTCTCTATTCCCAGGCAGACATCGACCGCATGAAACTGATACTTCGTCTGACGCGCAATATGGGGATCAATCTTGCCGGCGTGGATGTCATTCTTCGCCTGCGCGACACCATGGACAAAATGGAGCAGGAGATGGAACAGTTGCGCGAACAACTTCACAGCCTCAACCGTCCCGGAACCGTCCCATCCGGCAAAGCGATCGTCAAACGGGGCCACTATGATGTTATTATCTTTGAGGAGTAAAGGATGAAACGGTACCTTGGCACCAAAAAAGTCATGCGCATCTACATCGACAACGGCGATACGTTTGACGGAAAACCCCTCTGGCAGCACCTTGTCCATCAGGCCAAATCCCAGGGAATAGCCGGAGCAACTGTTTTCAAAGGCGTTGCCGGTATGGGCGCACATTCCCAGGTGCATACGTTTGAAATCTGGTCATTGGCACAGAAGCTCCCCTTGGTCATTGAAATGATCGACGAGGAAGAAAAATTGCGGGCTCTTCTGCGCCATTGCGACCACGCCATATCCGAAGGGCTGGTCACGTTGCATGATGTCGAAGTGATCGCCTACAAACATAATAAATTTTCCGGAGCGTGACCATGGGGTATGACACGCTGTTTGCCGTAGGAGCCGGAGGCTTTGTCGGTGCCATTAGCCGCTTTCTTCTCTCAACGGGAATACAAAAACTCACCGGATCCTCCTTTCCGTACGGTACAATGGGGGTCAATGTCCTGGGCAGTTTTCTCATCGGTTTTTTGTTTCTTTATTTTGAACAGGCGATCGCCCCAGCCCAAAAAGCACTTGTGATTACCGGATTATTGGGTGCACTGACAACATTCTCCACCTTCTCGCTTGAGACCGTATTGATGCTCCAGAGTCAACTCTACATCAAGGCCTTTGCCAACGTATCGCTTAATGCCATAGCGTGCATTGGCGCTACACTGGTCGGAATGATGGTTTTTCGTCGCATCTATGGCCTCTAAAACAACAGGATCATCCAAAGGTCCATCATCCTTATACGACAAGGAAATATAGTGACAAGCGACAAACTCGCAATCATTGGTCTCGGCTATGTAGGCTTACCATTGGCGCACGCTTTTAGTTTCAAATACCCAGTAGTTGGTTTTGATATCAATGAAGCAAGAATCAAAGAACTCAATGATGGTTATGACAGGACATTAGAGTTGGATGAGAAGCAAATGCAAGAGACTCTTGAGCATGGCATGAAGTTTACTGAAAATTTAGATGACATTGCTGATTGTAACTTCTATATCGTTACGGTTCCAACGCCAATCGACAAAGATAATCGCCCAGATTTGACACCGCTTATCACGTCATCTCAAAGTGTTGGTACAGTTCTTAAAAAAGGTGATATTGTAATTTATGAATCTACCGTCTATCCAGGTGTAACAGAGGAAGTTTGTG
>CAZRUT010000184.1:1515-3124 GCA_964603215.1 uncultured Nitratifractor sp. | reverse complement strand
GGGGCCCTCACCGGGATCGGCGGAACGTACATGGCCATCGCCCAAAATGCATCGTTCATCCGTGATATGTCGGCCGGGCAGGGATATATTGCGCTTGCAGCGATGATTTTCGGAAAATGGCGACCGGTTCCGGCAATGTTTGCGGCACTCATGTTTGGATTCCTTGATGCACTGTCGATTCGCCTCCAGGGAGTTTCGATTGCCGGCATCGGTGAAGTTCCGGTCCAAATCATCCAGGTGATGCCGTACATCCTGACGGTTGTGATTCTCGCCACCTTCGCCGGGCGCGCCATCGCCCCCAAAGCCGACGGCATCCCCTACACCAAAGAGCGGTAATGCACCGCGCTTTGTGTTTCATTGCATGCAAAGTTTCAAAAACATTTCACTGATACAGTGAATGCCCATTGTGGGCGTTGCCTATTTATTGGAGGTACCCTATATGGTCGGCGCTCCCTGTGTGATAAAGGAAGTGCCAAATGTTGCATCGAGCTCCAGACCCAAATGCTCTGCTACACTCTGTGCCATGTCGGAAAATCCATCGCGGATGCCGATCTCAAAAGGGGCACGGCCCGGGAGCATACCGAAGACGGGGACGTTTTCGCGTGTGTGATCGCTGCCGCTCCAAGTGGGATCGCAGCCGTGATCGGCGGTGAGCAGGAGCAAGTCACCTGCGTGCAGTCTGGTCAGAAGTTCCGGGACGCGGCGGTCAAAATGCTCCAGCCCTCCGGCGTATCCTTCGACATCGCGCCGATGCCCCCATTTCATATCGAAATCGACGAAATTGGTCATGATGATCCCGTCACGATCGAGCACATCCATCTCGGAGAGTGTGGCATCCATGAGGCCGTCGAGTGTGTAGGCAGGGACTCGGGTACCCATGCCGTGTCCGCCGAAAATATCGGGGATCTTCCCAATGCCCACAACAGCCTTGTTCTGTGCCAGTGCCCGTTCCAGCACCGAAGTCCCGCTGGGGCGCAGGGCATAGTCATGACGGTTTTTTGTGCGGACAAATGTGCCGGAATGTTCCCCGATAAATGGCCGGGCGATCACCCTTCCTACCCCGTATTCTGCAGTGACTTCACGGGCAATTTTGCACAGCCGATTCAGGCGCTCCAATCCGAAATACTCCTCGTGTGCTGCGATTTGCAGGACCGAATCGGCACTGGTATAGACGATGGGTTTTCCCGTGGCAATATGCGCTTCCCCAAGGCGTTCGATGATTTCCAACCCGCTGGCATGCTGATCGCCCAGAATGCCGTCGATGTCGCTTCGTGCAATGATTTTGGCGATCATTTCGGGCGGAAATGCCGGTTGGGTGTCGGGAAAATATGCCATGGCAATATCCATCGGAACGCCGGCCATCTCCCAGTGTCCCGAGAGGGTATCTTTGCCGGCAGCGTGTTCGATCGCGGCTCCCCAGAAACTCCCTTCAATTGGTTCGCGACTGTCGGAGAGCGGAAGGGGTTGTCCCGTATTGAGTGTGTACGCTTTGCGGAGTCCCAGTGCGGTGAGGTTGGGGAGCGACAGGGGGGTGTGTCGGGCAATGTGCCCCAGCGTGTCGCTTCCCGCATCGCCGAAATCGGCCGCATCGGGAGCATTGCCGATCCCG
>CAZRUT010000184.1:0-1505 GCA_964603215.1 uncultured Nitratifractor sp. | reverse complement strand
TCCCGAACGAGTCGAGTACCAGCCAGATAACCCGTCGCATTTTAGTATCCTCTGCCGACTGCACCGGCACCGGTGATGATGGCGACTCCGGCACTGACGCCCAGTCGTGTGGCACCTGCATCAAGCATAGCCTGGGCCGTGGCATAATCCCGAATACCTCCGGAAGCTTTGACCTGTACGCCGGGACCGACAGAGCGGTGCATGAGCGCAACATCCTCCACCGTCGCGCCGCCCCCGCCGAAACCGGTCGATGTTTTGACAAAATCTGCCCCCACATCGGTGCTGATGCGGCACAGCGTGACAATGGCATCCTGGTCGAGGAGTGCCGTTTCAAAAATCACTTTGAGGATGGCCCCTTCGCAGGCATGCCGCACGGCTGCAATATCTTCCTGGACGCCATCCAGATCGCCCGATTTGAATCGGCCGATCTGGATCACCATATCGATCTCATTGGCCCCATCCCGGATGGCCTGCCGGGTTTCACATACTTTGGCCGCCGTGCTCATGGCACCCAGCGGAAAGCCTACAACACTGCACACGTGCACCGGAGAATCAGCCAGCATGGTGTAGGCCAGTGGCACAAAGCCGGAATGGACGCACACACTGGCAAAACGGTAGGTTTTTGCTTCGGTGCAGAGGGTGCGAATCTGTGCGACGGTGGCGTCGGGTTTGAGCAGCGTATGGTCAATAGTTTCGGCGATATTTTTCATCATACTGTCCTGATTTAGATGAAGCATTATAGCTTATTTTGGATAGAATATTCCATGCAAACTTCCCAAGAAACCCTAAAAGAACCCTCACAGGAAACCCTCATGCAGGCGGCCGCGGAAGCGTACCGTCATGCCTATGCTCCTTACAGCCGTTTTCGGGTGGGGGCGGCGGTGCTGGATGAGCACGGTCACATTCATGTCGGGTGCAATGTCGAAAATGCCGCTTACCCTTCCGGCTCGTGTGCCGAGGAGCAGGCGATCGGATCGATGGTGGTCCAGGGCGGTCGGCGGATCCGGGCGATCATGATCGTGGGCCATTCGGATGGACCGGTCACTCCCTGCGGGGCCTGCCGCCAACGGATCCGGGAGTTGGGCGACGCACACACCCGCATCCATATCGCCGACATGGATGCAGGGATACAGCGCACGTTTACTCTGGACGCACTGCTGCCCGAATCATTTGGACCGGAGCATCTTGGGGGCTGTTCATCGTAATCCTGTTCTGAAAAAAGGAGTTATCACATGTTTATTCCCCAGGAATTCATTCGAAAAAAGCGAGACAATGTTCCGCTGAAGCCCGCAGAGATTGATGACTTTGTCGCCGGAGTAAGCGATGGGAGTGTGACCAACGAACAGATCAGTGCCTTTGCCATGGCGGTATATTTCAACGGCATGAGTCTGGCAGAAAAAACCCGCCTGACCGAATCGATGCGCGATTCGGGTCATACCCTGACGTGGTCTGGTCTTGACGGTCCGGTAGTGGACAAACACTCCACCGGCGGGATTGGGGATACG
>CAZRUT010000183.1:0-3137 GCA_964603215.1 uncultured Nitratifractor sp. | reverse complement strand
AATTAAAGTTTGGATTGCTGAGAGGCTCAAAGAAGAAAACAAACATTTGCAGGCTAGTTAATAAAAAACAATCAATTTAAGGGTCCATCATTATCTTTGCAAGAGATAATGACAGACCCTTGATAGGGCTGCCTATGCGTTGATTGCGCGCATGCGGTAAAAATCGTGCCGGAATTCGGAAAATTTCCCGGACAAAATCGCAGTACGCATCTCGGCCATCAGGGTCAGGTAATAGTGGAGATTGTGAATGGTAGCCAGCCGAAAATAGGTCAATTCCCGGGCACGGTAGAGGTGCCGGAGGTAGCTGCGGGAATAGGTTTGGCATGTGGTGCATGTGCAACCGGGATCGATGGGGCTGTCGTCGGTGGTGTAATCGGACTTTTTGATGTTGATTTTGCCAAAATGGGTAAACAAGGTGCCGTTTCGGGCATTGCGGGTGGGCATGACACAGTCGAACATGTCCACCCCACGCGCCACATTTTCAATCAAATCTTCCGGTGTGCCGACCCCCATGAGATAACGGGGCTTGTTTGTGGGCATCAATGGCGTCGTTCCTGCGACGGTATCATACATTGCCTGGTTGGGCTCGCCGACGCTGAGGCCTCCGATCGCAAATCCGTCGAAATCAAGTGCCGTGAGCGCTTCGGCGGAGCGTTTGCGACATTCGGGATCGGTCCCCCCCTGAATAATCGCAAAAATATTTTGGTCGGTGCCAACTCCCTGGTGCTGTCGAACGCGGTGGTGGTCGATGGAGTTCTGGGCCCAGCGGGTGGTGCGGGCGATGCTCTCTGCAATTCGGGCTCGGGGGGCGGGGAGGGCAACGAGGTCATCCAGAACCATCATAATGTCCGATCCGAGGCGATATTGAATGTCGAGGACTTTTTCGGGCGTAAAATGGTGCCGCGATCCATCAATATGGCTGCGAAACGTGATGCCGTCTTCGGTATGCCGGGTGTGCTCCGAGAGACTGAAAGCCTGAAATCCACCACTGTCGGTCAAAAAGCTGCGGGGAAATTGTGTAAAACCATGCAAGCCCCCCATCCGGGCGACCGTTTCGGGTCCGGGGCGCAGATAGAGGTGGTAAGTGTTGGCCAGGATGATTTGGGGCGTGAGGTGGGTTTGCAAATCGATGGCATCCAGAGCCTTGACGGCCCCTACGGTCCCTACGGGCATGAAGACCGGGGTTGTGATCGTCGCATGGGCCGTGATCAGCGTTGCGGCGCGCGCCAAACCGTCAACGGCATCGAGGTGAAATGTCATTGTGCTATAATTCCCTTTTGTCGCACCGATCAAATGATGAAAACGGTTGATCGGTGCGGTCATACAATCCTGGTGCTATTGTACCCAAAAAGAGATGCATGCAACATATATTGATTGTCGCTGACGGGATCATTGCGGAACGTTTTATCAACCGGATCGGCGGGAAGCGGATCGGCGGAAACCGCTACACGATCGTTGCGCCTCGGCCCTTGGGGCATGAGCCGCAGCTCGCCCCCAATCTGACGCTGCATCGGTTTGACCCCACCAGCCGCAGCAAGCTGACCCGACTGCTTCATACCCATGATTTTTCGGTAGCATTTATCGTGATGGACCGCCTGGAAGAAGCACGGGCAACGCTGGAAAACCTCCGTGCCGAGGCAGATCAGTGCCCCATCGTGCTTCTGGATCGCTGGGGGGCTTTTGCGATTGCACACGGGCGGGCACTGCACGTGATAGCGGAAGACCAGCTGGTCGCGAGTCGCCTCTACGATCAACTTCCCAATGTACCGGTAGTAGCCCAAAATGTTGGCTTGATGGAGGGAGAGATTATGGAAGTGCTTGTCCCGTACGGGAGCAGCTTTGCCTACCGTCATGTCGGATCCATTACCCAGGCCAAATGGCGCATTGCCGCCATCTACCGCGAAGGAAAACTGATACTGCCTACGCATGCGACGATGATCCGCCCCCAGGATACACTGCTGATTCTCGGCAAGCCGCAGGTACTCAGCAGCATGTACCATCGCATCCGCCAAAAGGAAGGCCGCTTCCCGGAACCATTCGGGCGCAATCTGTACCTGATACTCGATCTGGCGGCCGCGGGTACGTCGGCACTGGAGCAACTGGAGGAGGGCATTCATCTGGCGGAACGGCTGGATGGAGCCACGCTCATCGTCCGGGTGATTCGCCCGAGTGACTTTGCGCTGCTTGATGCAATACGGGATCATGCCCATGCACGCATCGATCTCTACGTGACGTACGGTGACACTCCGATCCGTGAAGTGATTCTGAATGATCGGATCCGTTTCGATATCGGGATGATGCTGATGACCCCGCAACTCTTCGCAGAGGATGCCGTGGCCGAGGAGATGCTTGCGCAGCGCAAACTGGTGCTGCTGTTCGGCGACACACCCCTCTACCGTGCAGAGCGCTCAGTGGTCCTGATGGGCGATGAGGCGGAGATGGAATCGATCTCATCGACCCTTTTCTATGCATCGGAAGCCCTGGATCTCAATCCATGCCTCTGTCAATACGACCCGGAAGGAGATTTCGCATCCGGCACCATCATTGTAGAACATTACGAGGCGCTGGCCCGGATTTTTCAGTATCCGATCAGTCTGGAGCAGAAAACAGTCAATCCAATCCGTGCCATAAACGCCATGAGCCGCATTCTGCATATTATTCCTTTGACCCCAGCGCTTTTGCCGCGGGGATTTTTCCGGTTTTTGTCGACACGCCCCAGTGATTACTTCCTCCGTGCCACCCAGCACCCGAAGCTTCTGATTCCTGCAGATACGTAAATGAGAGGTTAAAAGACTTTCCGTTAAAATAGAACCCACTATTCCCAAAGGAATCGCCGTGATTGTCCCTGTTGCCCTTCAGGCTGCCGCACCGGTGGCCTATGATATTGTGATTGATCCGCTGCCCCGCCTGACGTTTGATCGGACCGTAGCGGTGGTGACCAACCCAACGGTATGGGGCTTGCACGGAACCTACCTTGCGGAGCGCCTGCAGGCGCCTGCCATCGAAGTGATCCGGGTACCCGATGGTGAAGAACACAAACGGCTGGAAACCGTCGTCGGGATCCTCGATCGCCTTTTTGAAGCCCGTTATGACCGCCGGAGACTTTTGATTGCATTTGGGGGCGCCGCGATCGGGGA
>CAZRUT010000182.1:0-3137 GCA_964603215.1 uncultured Nitratifractor sp. | reverse complement strand
CCCAGCGCATGGCCAGTCTCTATATGCTCAAAGTCTGGGGCATTGATGACCCGGCATTCAAAAAAAAGATGGACGATGCCATGAAACTGTTTCGCACCTCGCTGGAGACACTCATGGCATCCGAAATGAGCACGCCCCCCATTCAGATATTGCTCAAACATGCCAAAAAATCTTTTATGTTTTTTGAAATCATGAATCGGTCCAATTCGAAGTTTATCCCTGCGTTGATCTATGAAAAATCCAACGAAATACTCAAAAATATGAACACGGCTACCGGGCTATATGCTGCCCAAGAGAAAAACCGAAGGAGTCCATGATGAACACACTGTTTTGCAAAACATGCATCAACATTTTATGGGGAGTAGTGATGTGGCACGCACTCTTCATGGCAGCCCAAGCTTCTGGCGCCATCAAAGGCAACATGTCTGAACTGCTCAATATTGCCGGGCGGCAGCGAATGCTCTCCCAGCGCATTGCAAAAGACTATTTATATATCGGAGGACACATCGCCGTCGATAAGGCTACACGACAATTCGACCGCTCCCTCTCGGCATTCAAAAAAAGTCAACGCTATCTCAGCGAAGCCATCAATGATCCTGAAATCAAAAACCTGATTGCCTTTGTCAATATGAGCGAAAAAGAACTGGAAGCAACTGCCAAAAAACCGTTCAGCCTTGACAATGCCCAGCTGGTCATGGATTTGAGTGAATCCATGCTGGAAGGGAGTCAGTATATTGTTGATTCACTCAAAAACCGTACCAAATCCAGCGGATCGATCATCGTGGCTATCTCCGGAAAACAGCGTATGTTGGCACAGCGTATTGCCAAATATTACATCGCATACCAATCCGGTATCAAAGACAAGAATACCATCATGCAAATGCGGGCAACAGTTCAACTGTTTGACAAAAACAATAAGCGGCTGCTCAACAACGCCGGCAACACATCTGAAATCAGCCAAAAACTCAGCAAAATCAACATGCTTTGGAAAATTGTTTACAAATTCTATCTCAATATCGAACGGGGAGGACTTCCGTTTATTGTCTTTACCAGCACCGATGATATTACCGGAAAAATGGATCACGTGACTGAGCTCTATACCCAAATGAAACTGTAAAGGACTGTCCATGAGATTTTATCTGTATATCTTTTTATTGCTCTCTTTTTGGGTGGTGAGCGGGCAGGCAGCAACGCGCTCCGACGTCAATGTCATTGTGGCGGCTGAACACATTCGCTATCTCAGCCAAAAAATCGCCAAGGACTATCTGTACCTTTACAGTCAACCCAGGCATGTTGAGATTCGACAAGAAATTCGAACGATGATCGATGCCTTGAATGAGAACTTTAACACCATTGCCACCTCAACCCGGAGCGACAGTACCCGGGATCTGCTCAAGTATCTTGAGTACAACCGGGACAGCATTCAGGAACTTCTCACCAAAAAGGTCACAAAAGATCAATCACTTCTGATGCTTGATTACAGCGAAGTCCTTTTGGAAGGGACCAATTCCATCGCCCGAGAGCACCGCTATCCCTTCAACCAGGAAGAGACCATGTTGATGAATATTAAGAAATACGAATACCTTGTGGAGCGTCTCGGAAAATTTTATATGGCATCGAGCATGGGGGCACTCAGTCAAACCAACCAAAGAAAGATGCTGGAAAGCCAACAGGCACTGGAAAAAGGGCTTCAAACCATCCAGGCCTACCAGTATCCGGATCGGTATCAGAAGCACAAAAAAGAATTGGCACATTTTTGGGAATCAAGCAAGCAAATCCTTGCACACGCATATGATATGTTTCTCCCCAATCTTGTCGAGACGTCCAGTACGTATTTTGAGCACATACTCAAAACATTTGCATTATACCACAGCAAAAGCCAGTAGGAGCATCCCATGCGTTTATTCAACAACAGATTCATCCTTTTTCTCTTTTTGCTGCTTGTGGTGTTTTTTATGGGAAAAATCGGCTACAAAACCTATCGTGAATATCAACTTTTTGTACAAAAACAAGAAGCCGTTCATGCCGCAGAACTCACAGGCCTTATGGATGCACTGTTGCGTGCAATGGACCATGAAACAGTCCAAAGCGCGCAATCAACTCTGCACAAGACCCAAAAAGAATCCGACCCCCTGTCGGCTGCACGTCATGACACCGACGCCCGCCTGACCAAGGTACTGTCGCATCCGCAATTCAAGCCGGACACCCCTGCCCTCAAACAGATACGCACCATCAAAACAACCTTGGATGCCGTACGGACATTAGTGGATGACGGACGCAAGAATTATCTTAAGATTTTTCATAATGCATATCACGACGCAGGACGACGGATTGTCCTTGCGGCCATGAACGATATCATCACGCTGCATCCGGATCTATCCCATTCGGATATGCTCAGGGTCTATCAACGCTTGAGCAAACTGCAGGCAAACGGCGATACCGAAAAAGCTTTGATTGCTTTTATGCTTGCCCAAAAACGGCGCATGACAGCCAACGACCTCAAGACATGGGATTCGCTTCTTTCTGATACGACACTGCCAAGTTTTTCCCACCTTGGTACTCCCGCATTTTCAGCAGAAATCCAAAAGATTATTCGACCCAACAGCTTTGCTGCGCTTGGGTTTCAAGAACGTGCACACATTTTTATCAACGCACTCAGCGGAGACTACACAACCCAAACCGCATCGTGGCTTGCAGTAATGGACAAAAGAGATGCACGATTTTCTTCGGCAAAAAATGTCCTGTTGAATGCCTTTGTCAAGCAGGAGAAAAACGAGCGCTTTCTCACCCGGCAAAATGCCATCAATTATTTCTTGCAGACGTTGGCTTTCTTCCTGATTCTGGTATTCTTGCTCTTTTTGTTGCGGCGGATCGCCCACGAGACATATTTGCTCTCGACAACCCTGAAAGACATTCAATTTGACCTCAGCAAAGAAAAAATGGGGGAACTTCAGCGTATTGTATATGATCGAAACACCGAAGAAATCTATACATTTTTGGCACAAACCATCAAAGAATCCAATCATGCAAAAGATCTTTTTCTTGCCAATATGTCTCATGAACTTCGCACGCCTCGCAACGGCATCGTCGGTTTTACGCAGCTGTTGCGAACGACGCCGCTCAACAATGATCCGGAG
>CAZRUT010000181.1:0-3144 GCA_964603215.1 uncultured Nitratifractor sp. | reverse complement strand
TTATATCTATGATTATTCAATAATTTATCAACTTTTTGAATAGATTATTTAACTTCATATTTTAACTCCTGTTCTTCGTGATTGCGTTCAATGGTGATCGATAGGTCATCGATCGTGTCGGCCGATCGCAACATGCGCATCGGGGTTGCATAGTCCACAATCGGCTCACCGTTGATGGACTTGATGATGTCGCCGCGCTTGAGACCCAGCTTTTCGAAGGGGCTTCCCCGGCGCACGAAACGCACTTTGAACCCATCAAGCCGACCTTCACTTTTGACTTCGTACAAGCCGATGTTTTTCCAAATTTTTTCCGGGTGTTCACTGTATGAACGGATCAGCGATCGGTCGATCCGCTTGGTGCCGTCCACATCAACAATAGGCTGTTCACTTTTTTTTGCAGGAGGCTTTGGTTGCGGCTTGGACTGAACAGCTTGGATGGCAGAAGCCACGCCTCTGGAATGTGCATTTTTTTCATAGAGTTTCAGGGTCGTGATTGTTTTCCCTTTTTGGAAACGTGCGGAACTTGCATTGGCATCTTTGAGATGATACCCTTCGACTTCTCCTCCCCCGGGAGCGCTGGAGAGAAAAAAGCTTTTGGTCCCCCGCACCAGCGTCACCACGGCATAGTCAGTCCGACTGTATATGGCCACCAGCTGATATGAAGCCAATGTGACCCGCGGCACTGCCTTGGTTTTGGTGGATGCTTTTTTTGCCGGTGCTTCTATTTTAACATCCGAGGCGAGGCGATAGCGGTAATGGAGGCTGTGTTTTATGTGATGCTCTTTTTGTGGGGTGGCAACTACGGGGAGTGGAACCCACCATGCAACTGTGACCCACAGGATTTTGACCAGCAGGATTGCTCCCAGAATCCACACCATCCACCAAAGGGACTTGGAATCAAAACGTTCGTTCATATGTCCAGCCTCCTTTGGTCTGTTTGAGGTAGCGTTTAAGGGGGCTGCTTTTCGGAAGTGTGGGGAAAAGGAGCTGCAGAACGTGCGTGTTCAGATCGATATGTCCGCTGCCGGAAAAGTGGGGGTCGTTTATGGCAACAGGGGCGCGAAGGGGCGCGATAACACTGTGGGTCAACACGACTGCACCGATCTGGGATGGGGCAAACGCTTTAAAGGCCGGATCAATACGGATTGCGTCCGCTTCCCCGTGGGTGTAAAGCAATACCGACCAAAGGGATATTGCCTTGGCCGTGGCAACTTTGGCTCCTTTGAAATACACAACTGGATGCTCTATTGTCAGTCCAAACGGGTGCTCATGTATGGCACTGCCCGTCACGGTAATCCCCTGTGCAGCCCACTGTTTTTCGCCCCAATACACCAAAGACTTTTTGGGTGCAAAAATCCACAAAAGGAGCGGCAGCAGTATGAGAACCAATATAATCTTTTTTACCATGAGCACGTACACCTCAAATCATATTCCCTGTCAACCCGGGTCACGGCAAATTCCTGAATATGGACCGGCAGCGAAGCCAGATCCGTGGCCAGCATATTCAATTCTTCGCCCGTCAACGACGTAAAGCTGGCCATCAATTTTTTCTTTTTTTGGTCAAATATTTTAATCTTGTTCGAAGCGACCTTCCCATGCAAAGCAGTCACTTTTTGCTTGAGTCCTTTGTGCGACCAAACGCCCTGAAGGATTTCGGTCTCGGTGATCTGCCGGAAGGCGGTTTTGCTCTGTTTCAATGATATGTCAAGCTGCGTGGCCATGCTCCGCTGATACAGAAAACCTCCCAGCAAAACCATCAGTCCCAGCAGGACAATCCATTCGTTTTGATATTTCCGTATCACTGAAATGCCCCCCAGGTCTCCAGTTTTCCCGCATCGATTTTGAGGTGCTCGAGTCCTCCGTTGGCGGCAAGGGATTTGAGTGTACTGACGGCTTTGGGGGTCGTGGGGACGGAAAGCGTCATGCGATACCCTTTGGCATCGACCGACAGTGCATCAATGCGTACCGCCTTCCCCGTCAGATGGCTGATGTCCCTGATCCGGTCCCGCATGGCACGCTGCTGTGCATTGATGGCCATATATTTTTTGTGGATCGATGCACGGGCATAGGCACCGCGCAGGGTGGGATGGGCATCTAAAAGTTTTTCCAATTTCGCGTTGGCGTCCGACAGGGCTTTTTGGTAACGATACCCTTCGGCAATGTATGTCATGCCCAATAACACAAACATGGACGCCATCGCCACAGCCAAACGCGTATCAAAAAAGCTGTTGTGTGCCCGCGGAAAATCAAAATGTTTTTCGGGACGAAACCCGTCATCGAATGTGGCAAAATGTTCCGTCCGGGACATGAGGGATTTCGGAACAACCGTCACAGTATCGTTGACCAGAGCCAATGCCTCCCGATCATTCAGCGCGACCGGAGAACCGAAGCGCTCTTTGGCCTGCTCCGCAAAATAGATATGGCGAACCCGATCCAGAGAACTCCCCTGATTTTCCAGAAATTCTGCCAACCGCACAAGATCATATGCAACGAAAACCCACGCATCTTGGTCGCGAAATGCTTCGTAGGTAAACGTCCCCTCCCCGGTCAGATCGTCGAGGATTGATGGGGCAAGCTTTTTGGCTTGAAAAGCATATTTTACCGGCAATGCTTCACGCTGGCTGACATAAAATTGAGGCGACAGCATCATATCATAGCGCGCGGAATCCGGCAAGCGGGTAATACCGCGATAAAGCAGTATCAATGGTATTTTTGCTTTAGTGTCCAGAAAATTCAAAACCCACAACCCTTTTGTTTATGTAGCCAAACCGAAAGGCATACTGTCCGTCCCGGAAAGCATAACTGACCATGCACTCCATCGCATCAACCGGATCTTTTTGCGCAAACAGTGTATGTTTTTTATCCGATGACTTCCAACTGTAGAGCGCCATATCCAGTCCATTCTCATCAATAAATTTTTTAAGCGAGTCCCCCATGGCAAACCCATCCTGTCCCTGCACCAGGTGCAGATCGATATCAAATATCTCTGCCAAAACCTCGGGACGGATAAAGTTCGAATCGATCCTGTCCATATCGTCACCAAAAGCAAAATAAGTCTGCCAAGGGACCGAATAGACTTTGTCGTCTTCCGATGTGTATCGGTACGCATCGAGAATCGATTGGAAATCACGTAGAGAGATTGTA
>CAZRUT010000180.1:0-3171 GCA_964603215.1 uncultured Nitratifractor sp. | reverse complement strand
GCACAGCAAACCGCCGAATTGGTTGCAGTACTTAAAGAGTCGCCGGTAGCTGATGCTGCGTATGCTCTGGACATGTTTGTCAACCATATTCCGGCCGGCGTGGACGATGCAGCATATGTCAAAGCCGCTTTCCTCAACGACATCGTGCAGGGTACAGCGCACGCCGAAGCGATTAGCAGGGTACGCGCGATTGAAATCCTGGGGATGATGCTGGGCGGATATAATGTCGGTCCACTGGTGGCGGCACTCGATCTGGATGATGATTTGGCTTCCGCAGCTGCCGCGGAGCTCAAAAATACTATTTTGGTTTACGATGCATTCAACGATGTCAAAAAACTGATGGATGCCGGTAATGCATATGCCCGTGCGATCATCGAATCGTGGGCGCACGGCGAATGGTTTACCGGTAAGCCGGAGCTTGAATCGGCCATCACCGTTACCGTGTACAAAGTTCCCGGAGAGACCAACACCGATGATCTCTCACCGGCTTCAGAAGCCTTTACCCGTGCCGACATTCCGCTGCATGCCAATTCTTTCCTTGTGGCCCGGATGGAGCACCCCCTCGCAACCATGGCCGAACTCAAGCAAAAAGGCCACCCGCTGGCCTATGTCGGCGATGTGGTCGGTACCGGATCGTCCCGCAAGTCGGGTATCAACTCTGTCCAGTGGCATATGGGACGGGATATTCCCGGTATCCCGGGCAAACGGACCGGCGGTGTTGTCATTGGTGACATCATTGCACCCATCTTTTTCAACACAGCGGAAGACAGCGGCGCCCTCCCGATTCAAGCGCCGGTTTCCAATCTGGAGACAGGCGATGTCATCACCATCAAGCCCTATGAAGGGGTGATCGAAAAGGAGGGCAAGGTGGTTTCCGAATTTACCCTCGAGCCCAACACGCTTCCCGATGAGATACGCGCCGGCGGACGGATTCCGCTCATCATCGGCAAAGGGCTCACTGCCAAAGCCCGCGAAGCGCTGGGGATGGATGCCGGCACGATTTTTATGACCCCCGCACAGCCCGAAGACGACGGGAAGGGTTATACGCTGGCGCAAAAAATGGTCGGCAAAGCATGCGGCACGGAAGGGGTCAAGCCCGGGGTGTATTGTGAACCCATCGCCACCACGGTCGGGTCGCAGGATACGACCGGTGCCATGACCCGCGATGAGGTCAAAGAGCTTGCCGCCCTCAATTTCGGTGCCGATTTTGTCCTTCAGAGCTTTTGCCACACAGCAGCCTATCCCAAGCCGGCCGATATTGTCCTGCAGCACACACTCCCAAAATTCTGGACCGAACGCAAGGGCTTCGTTCTGCGTCCGGGCGATGGAGTGATCCACAGCTGGCTCAACCGCATGACGCTTCCCGATACCGTCGGAACCGGCGGCGACAGCCACACCCGCTTCCCTATCGGCATCTCTTTTCCGGCCGGATCAGGCCTGGTGGCCTTTGCGGCGGTGACGGGCATGATGCCGCTGACCATGCCCGAGTCGGTCTTGGTTCGCTTCAAAGGGACCATGCAGCCCGGTATTGTGCTGCGTGATTTGGTCAACGCTATTCCGTACCAGGCGATCCAGCAGGGACTTCTGACGGTCGAGAAGAAGGGAAAGAAAAATATTTTTGCCGGCCGGATTTTGGAGATCGAAGGCCTCGAAGACCTCAAAGCCGAACAAGCCTTTGAACTCAGCGATGCTTCGGCAGAGCGGAGTGCGGCGGCCTGCACGGTCAAGCTCAATCAGGCTCCGGTCATCGAATACCTCGAATCCAACATCAAACTGATCGAAGCATTGATTGCGCAGGGGTATGCGGACAAGGCCACCCTCCAGCGGCGTGCCGACAAGATGAAAGCATGGATCGAAAATCCTGTGCTCCTCGAAGCAGACAAAGACGCGCAATATGCCGCCGTAATCGAGATTGATCTCGATACGATCACCGAGCCGATACTCGCCTGCCCCAACGACCCGGATGATGTCGCGACCCTGACGGAGATTTTGGCCGACCCCAACCGTCCCAACGACCGGATCGACGAAGTCTTTGTCGGAAGCTGTATGACCAACATCGGCTTGTTCCGTGCTCTGGGCGAAGTGCTGCGGGGTGCAGGAGCCGTCCGCTCCAAACTCTGGATCGCTCCGCCAACCAAAATGGATGAAAAACAGCTGATCGAAGAAGGGTATTATGCAATCTTCGGCGCGGCCGGTGCCCGAACGGAAATCCCCGGATGTTCTCTGTGTATGGGCAACCAGGCACGGGTTTCCGACCACGCTGTTGTGTTCTCCACTTCGACCCGCAATTTCGACAACCGGATGGGCAACGGTGCCCAGGTGTACCTTGGATCGGCCGAAGTTGCTGCGGTGGCCGCGCTGCTGGGCCGCCTCCCGACCAAAGAAGAATACCTCAAAATCGTTTCCGAAAAAATCACGGATGACAACAAAGATTCGGTGTACCGATATCTCAATTTTGATACGGTATCGGCCGAAGCCCTCAGTGCGATGGTACGGTAGGATTCTATGGAGCTTACGGACAAAAACTATCACACTGTCATCAAAAACAACACCCGGCCGGTCCTGATCGATTTTTATTCCGACACCTGTGCTCCGTGCCAGGTGTTGCTGGGGATGATTGAATCGGGTCTGGAGGCATACGGAACGGAGCAGGGGGTGGATGTGGTGACCTGCAATGTTGCCCGCAACCCCAAACTCTCAAATGCCTTCAATGTCCAGTCGGTTCCGTTTACGATTGTCGTGATGCCGAATGAACAGCTCAAATATCCTGAACTTGGGCTCAAAGATTCTGCGTACTATTACGGTCTGATCGACAAATTGTCCGGCAGAAAAAAAGGGTTTTTCAGCACATTGTTCGGGTAGCATCTGTACCAAAAAATCAGTCGCCAGATTCCACAGTCCTTTGCAACAGTGCGATCAATGCCGCATCGATCCGCCGCGGACGCCCGGCGACCATGTTGGCCAAATAAATTTCCATTTCAAACAACAATGCATCATCGCGGTACACCCGTTGCCGCAGCCGCATCGTTGCCCGCTTGATTTCCACCACTTCGGTCGTCACATCAAGCAAGTCTCCCAACACAGCACTGGCATAAAACGTGGCATTCAGATCCCGCACAATCAACCCGGTCTGATGGTCCAGCGGTGTCAATCCCTCCGCAAACAAAATCT
>CAZRUT010000179.1:0-3177 GCA_964603215.1 uncultured Nitratifractor sp. | reverse complement strand
AAAAATCCCTCCATCTCGTCAGTCTGGGTTGTACCAAGAATCTCGTTGACAGCGAAGTGATGCTGGGCCGCCTGAGGGATTATGCACTCACCGATGCAGCAGATGAAGCCGATGTCATCATCGTCAATACCTGCGGATTCATCGATGCGGCCAAAGAAGAGTCAATCAGCACCCTGCTTGACCTGCACCGGCAGCGGCGCGATGATTCGATACTCGTTATGAGTGGCTGCCTTTCGGAGCGGTACAAAGATGCGCTCAGGACCCAGTTGCCTGAGATTGATATTTTTACCGGAGTCGGAGACTATGATCGGATCGATCATCTGATTGCCCAACGCCAAAGTACTTTTTCTCCCGAAGTCTATTTGATCGGTGCAACAACAGACCGCGTCATTACTGGCTCTCGCTATCACGCCTACATCAAGATCGCCGAAGGGTGCGATCAAAACTGTGCCTTTTGCGCCATCCCCAGTTTCAAAGGACGCCTCCAGTCTCGCCCCATCCATTCTATTGTTACCGAAGTACGCCGATTGACCCAAAGCGGTTTTTGTGACTTCACCTTTGTTTCCCAGGACAGCAGCAGCTACGGGCGGGATTTGGGCCTACAGGATGGACTGATTGCCCTTATGCGTGCGATCGAAACAGTCGCGGAAGTGCGCAGCGCCCGAATCCTCTATCTTTATCCCAGTACCACGCGTTTTGCGCTCATCGATGCTATCGCTCAGTCACCCATCTTCCAAACCTATTATGACATGCCGATCCAGCACATTGCCAACCCGGTCCTCAAGACCATGAAACGGGGTTTTGGATCCCAAAAAACCCGCGCACTTCTCGAACACATGCGCGCCCATCCTGATGCATTTATCCGCACCTCTGTCATTGCCGGACATCCTGGGGAGCGGGAGGAGGATTTCGAAGCATTGTGCCGATTTATGGAAGATTTCGGCTTTGACCGGTTCAACACCTTTGCCTACTCCAACGAAGAGTCTACCCGCGCCTATACCCTGGAGCAACTTCCCCGGGAGATTATCGAAGCCCGCGCCCAGACACTGGGAGCAATCGCCCAAAAAATTACCCGTCAATCACTGAGCAAAATGGTCGGAAAAACTGTTGAACTCTTTGTTGACGGCCCCAGCAGCGAACACGAATACCTCCTCTCCGCCCGCCCCGTCACCTGGGCCGCCGAAATCGACGGCGAGATTCTCATCAACGATACCAATGACCGCGACATCCAATACGGCCAACGGTACCGGGCCGAAGTCACGGAAATGGCAGGCGACGTTTTGTTGGCCAGACTCATCCACACAGCGGACAACACTCAGTAAAATGACTTTGGACTGCCCATTGCTCACGGCACACTGCCCGCACAAAAAAAATTTACTTGCTTTTTCTGCCGGTATTGATTCTTCTGCTTTGTTTTATCTGTTGCTCGATCATGGTATTGCGTTTGATATTGCAATGGTTGATTATGGGGTGCGGGATCAAAGCAAGAGCGAAATAGCACATGGCCGAAAATTGGCACATCAGTACGGGCGCACATGCTACAGTACCGAGGCACCTAAATTTGACAGCCACTTCGAAGCGAATGCCCGAATGTTCCGCTACCGATATTTTGAAGACCTCATCCGCGAACATGGGTACGCCAATCTCCTCACTGCCCATCAGCTCAATGACCAGCTTGAGTGGTTTTTGATGCGCCTGAGCAAAGGAGCAGGCCTCGGGGAACTGCTGGGGATCGAGCCGGTTTCCAGACGGGATGGCTACACACTGGTGCGTCCTTTGCTTGGGTACACCAAGGATGCACTGCTGGCCTATCTCCAGGCCAACAACTACCCATATTTTATCGATGAAAGCAATCACAATCTCCGCCATGAACGCAACCGGTTTCGCCGTGATTTTTCCGACCCTTTGATCCGAAACTATGCTGATGGTATCCAAAAAAGCTTTGCGTACCTCAAAGCAGACAAGGCCATGATGGAAAGCCAGTTTTCTTTGGTGTTTCAAACAAAACAACTGCGCATCATCGCACTCGAGACACCCCAGATCAAAGCCATGGCAGCCGATCGCACCCTCAAAAAGCTCGGATACCTGCTCACCGGGGCCCAGCGTCGGGAAATTGCCCGGGAGGACGCTTTGGTCGTCGGGGGAACATGGGCCGTCGCCTGCCAAACCAACCGCGTCTATATTGCCCCCTACCGTACCGTCACCATGCCCAAATCGTTCAAAGAACGCTGCCGTCAACACCGTATCCCCCCGAAAATCCGCCCCTATCTGTACGAAGAAGAAATCGATCCAGCGATATTATGATCGAAACACTTAGGAAAACTTCGATATTATTATCGCTCGATACAGATTGGCAGGGAAAACAGTATGGTAAAAATTGTGTTCATCATTTGGGCGGCAAGTCTCACATTTCTCCCAGCCATGGACTATAAGAAATTGAGCGATTTCCTGGCTGTTGGGCTCGTGGCGTCTGCATACGGAAGTGCAGTACTGCGCAATGATGTTCAGGGTGAAAAAGCGTTTATCTATTCATTTGGGGCCAACATGGCCTCCACCATGGGACTCAAGTACATCATCGACAAAAAACGACCTGATGGAGGGCATTATGGCTTCCCATCGGGGCATACATCCATAGCATTTCAGTCCGCTTCCTTTGTGCACAGGCGATACGGGCTCGGGTATGCTGCTCCGATGTATCTGGGCGCCATTTTGGTGGGATACAGCCGTATCCGTGCCCACAGACACGATGCAACTGATGTCATTGCGGGAGCCATATTGGGCACATTATGGGGATATACAATGACCAAAAAATACACCAACGCTTCAATCAGACCAGGAACACGAAAAGGTTTGTTGGGTGCCACATTTCAGAAAAATTGGTAACAAAACAAAAAGGGATACGATGACAAGATTTTTCAAATTGTTTGCTGCAATACTTCTGATGTCTTCTTTGGGCTTTTCAGGGGCGCATCGCGAAACCGTCACCTACACATACCAGAAGGGGGACTATTTCGATACAGATATTGCCTTGCGGGTTCTTCGCCGCTCCTTCCAGACCATCCCCAGCGATCTCTACCGCATCGCGGCGGCCCCTTTTCGCAATCCGGCACAGACATTGAAATATGCGGGGCTTGTCGGCGGCATCATTGCTTTTGACCGACCCATCACCACTTTTTA
>CAZRUT010000178.1:0-3181 GCA_964603215.1 uncultured Nitratifractor sp. | reverse complement strand
ACGCCAATTGATGATACGCGCGGGAACCTTTGGATGCGCCGTCGTACTGGATCACCGGCTGGCCAAAGCTCGGGCTTTCGGCTACCCGAATATTGCGGGGCACCACAATAGGAGCACCGCTGGATGTTTCGGCACGAAAGAGCTTGTCGCTGAAGTGGTGCTCAAGATCGGCCAACACCTGTTTGGAGAGATTGTTCTGCTTCGAATACATGGTGGGGAGAAATCCCCGAATTTTCAGTTTGGGATTGATGGTTCGGCGCAACAGCGTCACAGTATTGAGAAGCTGCGCCAACCCTTCCAGGGCGAAAAATTCGCACTGGATCGGAATAATCACCGAATCCGAAGCACTCAAGGCGTTGATCGTGATGGGCCCCAAAGCCGGCGGAGAATCAATAATGACAAAGTCATAACGTCCCTGCACTTCTTGGAGGCCGCGCTTGAGCAATAATTCACGCTCTTGGCTCTTGGTGGTGTGAAATTCCCGTTCAATACCGACCAGGCCAATATTGGACGGCGCAAGATCCAGACGCGGAACATCAGTTTTGAGCAAGACTTCCTGCAGCGTCTTGCTTCCGATCAATACATGGTAAATATTGAATTCGTAGTCGCCGCGGCTGAAGCCGAGATTGGTGGTGGCGTTGGATTGCGGATCGGCGTCGATCAGCAATACTTTTTTGCCTTTTTCGGCCAGAGATGCGGCGAGGTTGACGGCGGTTGTCGTCTTGCCGACCCCCCCTTTTTGGTTGGCGATACTGATTATTTCACTCATCGTAAACTGTACATCCTTTCATCATGGATCGTGAGCGACCCGTCGTCGCACAGAACGGCATTTTGCAGACTGATTGTGCTGTCCTTGCGGTGGACGGAAAACGCACGGTGCTGTTCGAATTCTACCCGGTAGATACTAAAGAGATCCTTCCATTTTGGATATTGGTCGAGGCGTTTTAAAAAAATATTAAGTAGTATCAATGCCGAAATATCGGTACTTAGGGCCCTGTAGCTGTTTTGATTTTTTTTCAAATTTATTCCGAGTCCCACTACAAAGAAATTTTTAAGTTTTTGGGTCATCACGCCACCGATTTTGGCATCATTTTCATAAAGATCATTGGGCCATTTCAGCCACACTTGGGCCCCCAGTTCCCGCAATGCTTCCTGGGCGATCAGTGCAAAATAGATCGAGGTCGACTGGAGAGGCAGATCGTCGGGGAGGGACCGCGTCTCGACGGCAATCGAAGCAAACAGATTGCCCCGTCCCCCTGCCCAGTGGTTGTGGCGGCTCCCCACACCGTCCGTTTGCTCCTCGGCAACAATGACCACCGGTTCTGTGATGGTGCCGTTGCGGATCGCCTCAACCAAATGGATTTGGGTCGAAGGGAGTGTCTCAAAGGATCGAATCGCCCACATGCAGTCCCCTTCCAACACAATAGGCTTTGGCATGCATCGGCTTTTTGGACGGAGGCTGAAGGATCCCGATCTGCACCGCACCGTCCGCGCAGCCTACGATGACATCTTCTCCGTCACATGCCAAAATCTCTCCCGGAGTGTGTAATCCGTGCGCAGCAATCAAGGTCACAGCATCGAGCTTGGTGCCGCCGGGCAGATGAATACCCGGCCACCCTTCAAATGCGCGGTACCGGTTGTAGAGATTTTCCGCATGCTCAAAACGCACTTCGCCGTCACTTTTTCGGATTTTTTTGCAATAGCTTGCCAAACGGTCATCCTGCTTCCTGGGTACAATGTGTTCAAAACGGCGCAGGGTACTCAGTGTCACCACACAGGCATCCTGCGTCAATTGTGCCATCAAAGCCTGGAGGCGCATGTCCGGTGGTATGGGGACAACACGGGTTTCGAGTATGTCACCGGTATCCAGTCCCGCATCCATGCGCATCGACGTGACGCCCGTTTCGGCATCACCGTGAAGCAGGGACTGTTGCACCGGCGAAGCACCGCGGTATTGCGGCAGAAGCGATGCGTGGAGGTTGATACAGGGGGCAATCTCCAGAATAGATGGGGGCAGCAATTGGCCAAAGGCAGCCACGACGATAAAATCCGGACCGGCCGCCTGAATCGCTGCGACAATCCCCTCTTCGCTCAGACGCTGCGGCTGCAGCACGGGGATGGCATAGGCCTGGGCCAGCGTTTTGACCGGCGGAGGCGTGATGACCTTTTTGCGCCCTACCGGACGATCCGGCTGGGTGATGACCAGTGCAACGTGCATGTCGTCAGCATCGATCAGCGTACGGAGAATCGCTGCGGCATAATGGGGCGTTCCCATATATACGATGGTAGTCTTGGTGGTTGTCATTTTTTCCATTGCGCGTTTGATTATTGTTTCTGCATGTCATGCAGCATGCGATCCACCGCGTCGGCAAATCCGGAAAATGTGGCACCCAGATCATGCATGAAGCCTTTGGTTTTGTCCAAATCAACATGAATATGCTGATCATCCACTTTGATGCCCATCTTGTCACCGAAGTCAATGCGACCGTCACGAATTTCCTGTTCGAGGGTTTCGGCTTTGGTGCGCAATGCTGTCTGCAGCGTATCAAAAAATGCTTTGGTTTTGTTCACATCAATGTGGATCTTCTCTCCGCCGATATCAATACCCAGTTTTTGAAAAAACGCCCCGTCGGCCTCAAAAGTTCCCCGAATCGGCTCTTCCGCTTCATGGTCCGCATCCATCCGAATCCGGACACTCTGCTCATGGGCCGTCAGTCCTTCGGCATGCGCCATACGGGCACACGCATCGCCCAATGCATGGATCCCGTGACGGCTCATCGAAATGATGGAGCTCTTTTTGAGAAAATGCTCGACACTCAAAGGGGAATAAAATCTGGCCGTTCCACCGGTCGGCAGGGTGTGGTTGGGTCCGGCAATATAATCGCCGATTGCTTCGGGCGTGTTGGGACCGAGGAAGAGTGCGCCGGCATGTCGGATCCGGGGCATGATGGCCATCGGGTCGGCCGTAACGATTTCGAGGTGCTCCGGCGCAATGCGATTCATCACCTCGATCGCTTCGTCCATATCCCGGGTCACGATGATGGCGCCGCGCGTTCCGATGGAGGCGCGGGCAATCGTTTCACGGGATAACAATGCCATATCCTGGGCAACACGTTTCTGTACCGCGGCAGCCAATGCGATATCGGGGGTGATGAGGATGGCACTGGCCATCTCATCGTGT
>CAZRUT010000177.1:0-3186 GCA_964603215.1 uncultured Nitratifractor sp. | reverse complement strand
CGAAGGGACCGGCGACCATCCGTGTGAATACATGACCGGCGGGGTAGTGGTCATCCTGGGAAAAACCGGAGTCAACTTCGGCGCAGGTATGACCGGCGGGGTAGCGTTTGTGCTTGACGAAGCGCACGAATTTGTCGAAAATGTCAATGCCGAACTGGTGGAAGCCCGCCGCATCGACACGGATGATACCGACATCGAGCGGTATTATTTGAAAAAGCTGCTCAAAGACTATTACCGAGAAACCCAAAGCGCAAAAGCCAAGACCATTCTCGACGATTTCCGTGTGAAAATCCGGGATTTCTGGATGGTGCGACCCAAAGACATGAAAAGCCCGTTGAAGTTAGAGGAGGGAGAATAAGATGCAAGGTTTTTTTGAACTCGACCGGGAAGAGGCGAAAAAGAGAGACGTGGTGGTCCGCATCAAAGACTATGACGAGATTTACGAAGTGTTTCGCCCCAAAAAAGCGGCCCGTCAGGCCGAGCGGTGCGTGCAGTGCGGTGACCCCTACTGTCACAGCGGCAACGGCTGCCCGCTGCACAATTTTATTCCCCACTGGCTCAAAGCAACAGCCGACCGTGATATCGCACTGGCATTCAATCTCTCCAACGACTCCTCCCCCTTCCCCGAAGTGATGGGGCGGATTTGCCCCCACGATCGTCTGTGTGAAGGGGCCTGCACCCTCAATGACGGGCATGGAGCCGTCACCATCGGATCGGTCGAAGCCTATATCAGCGAAACCGGATTCAAAGAGGGACTCACGCCCCGTTTTGCCAGCGAAAAAATCGGAAAAAAAGTGGCCATTATCGGCGCCGGGCCTGCCGGACTGTCGGCCGCAACATTCCTGGCACGGGAAGGGGTCGACGTCGAAGTCTTTGACCGGCAGCACCGCCCCGGCGGGCTCTTGACCTACGGCATCCCGGGATTTAAACTCAACAAAAATATTGTGGCCCGCCGGGTGGATCTCCTGCAGGAAGCGGGCGTGGTATTTCATACGGATACCGAAGTGGGATCGGCGATCACCTTTGATGCGCTGACGGAGCGTTTTGATGCCGTTTTTATCGGCACCGGCGCTACCCAGGGGCGCAAAGCCGGCATCAACGGCGAAGAAGCCGATGGGGTTCATCTGGCCATGGCATTTCTCACATCGGTTCAGAAAAAGATTTTTGAAGAACCGTGCGAGCATCCCATCGATGTCCGGGAAAAAAGGGTGGCTGTCATTGGCGGCGGCGACACGGCCATGGACTGCGTCCGCACCGCGCTGCGTGAGCGGGCCAAAAATGTTACCTGCTACTACCGGCGGGATGCGCACGGCATGCCCGGAAGCCGCAAGGAATATGTCAATGCCAAAGAAGAAGGCGTGGACTTTGCATTCTTTACCGCCCCCAAGCAGATTCTCAAAGACGAACACGGTGCCGTAGCCGGAATCGAAATGGTCAAAACCCACCTGGGCGCTCCGGATGCCCGCGGACGACAGCGGGTCGAGGAAGTACCCGGCAGCGCATTTACTGTCGAGGCGGATGTTGTGATTTTTGCATTGGGGTTCGACACGGTGGCGCATCCCTTTTTGGCGTCCAACGGGATCGAGACGGACAAATGGGGCGGGATTCTGGTCGATGCGCAGTACCAGACAACCCAGCCGGGTGTCTATGCCGGCGGTGATTGCCACCGGGGGGCTGATCTGGTCGTGACTGCTGCCTACGACGGGCGGGAAGCAGCCCGCGCGATCGTGGATACTTTTTTGGGGGCGTGATGCACCCTTTTGTGACGGCAGCTCTGGCCGCCAACCGTGCAATAGCACATCGCCTGGCCGACGGCATCACCCCCCAGCACCGCCTTCGGTATTCCGTGGGGGCCGGAGGCGATATCAGCAGCGGGATTGACTTGGAGGCCGAAGCAATTTTTGTCGAACATCTCCAGCCGTTTGGCCGGATCGAATCGGAAGAATCCGGTGTGATGGGCAGCGGAAACCGGCGGATTGTCCTGGATCCCATCGACGGGAGCAGCAATATGCTCAGCGGATTTCCCTACTACGGAACCTCGGCCGCTTTGATCGATGCAACAGGGGAGGTTGTTGCTGCCTGCATCGGCAATCTGGCTGCCGGAGCGTTTATCTTTTGGGAGCAGGGATCCTCGGCGCAGTATGGTCATTTGCATCATGATACATGGCAAGCACTGCGTCCGATTCCTGATGCAGAGATCGGTATCTTCGAGCGGGCCTATGCCCACCCGGACGTTGTGCGGTCCCTGGGGGATCTTGGCTGGAAATTTCGTGTCCCCGGTGCGGTGGCACTTTCGCTGGTTTATGCCGTGCGGGCACGTTTTTTTCTCTATGTGGGTCGATACCGTGCATATGATTTTGCAGCCGGCTTGGCGATCCTCGGCGGAATGGAAGTGGAAGCAAAAGAGGATTATGTTATAGTAACGCATGATAAAGAAACCCTGGAAATACTCCGGGATCGCATAAGGAATCGCGGATGAATTTCGGCAATCTTTTTAGTGGGATGCGCAAGCGCGCCGACGAGCACGAAGCACCGGCCCATTGGGTCAAATGCCCCGACTGTCTCTCCCTGATGTACTACAAAGAGGTAGAAGCCCACCGGGATGTCTGCCCCAAATGTTCCCACCATTTCCGGATTGGCGCTGATGCACGCATTGCATTGCTGGCCGACGACGGCCATTTTGATGAACATGATACATCACTGATACCGGTCGATCCCCTCAAGTTTGTTGACAAAAAAAGCTACAAAAAACGGGTTGATGAAAACAAGAAAAAAACCGGCCGTACCTCTTCGGTGATCAGCGGGAGCTGCACGATCGGCGGTGAACCGGTAGAGCTGGTGGTATTTGACTTTGCTTTTATGGGGGGGAGTCTTGGTTCGGTCGAAGGTGAAAAAATTGTCCGCGCCATCGGCCGCGCCATTGAGCGGCGCGCCGGTTTGGTGATCGTTTCGGCCAGCGGCGGAGCACGGATGCAGGAGAGCACCTACAGTCTCTTGCAAATGTCCAAAACTTCTGCCGCACTCCAGAAACTCTCCGAAGCCGGTCTGCCCTATATTTCCGTGTTGACCGATCCGACGATGGGGGGTGTGAGCGCATCATTTGCCATGCTGGGTGACATCATTATGGCTGAACCCGGTGCCCTGATCGGTTTCGCCGGGCAACGGGTCATCAAGCAAACCGTCGGT
>CAZRUT010000176.1:0-3189 GCA_964603215.1 uncultured Nitratifractor sp. | reverse complement strand
GATGTAGAGGGGTGATCCTTCCCGAATACAGAGCCGAGCATGTGGCTGATACAAAAGATACAGAAGCCCCAGCAGCAAACCTGTCAATCCGAGATAAAGTCGATCACGCCGCCACACAAACATCACGGCAAAAAAGAGCGTCAACGCAATGGTGCCGTACCGCTTGAGCCGATCCAGGGGACTGGCTTTTGGGTTGAGCTCGACCTGGGCGGCAACAGGCTTGTTGTGATAATCGGTGGCAACGGTTGTGGGGACAAAACGATGCTGGGCCGTATTGTAGTAGCTTAATGTGATTGTTTTCTGTTCTGAAGGGATTACAAAATAGAATGCCGCCGTTACCAAGGCATCGGTGCGGACGATTTTTTCAATTCCTGCTTCGATGCTGCCGGGAATATGGATCACTTCGGGGTTGGCTCCGTGCGCCTGGAGGGTGACGGAAATCAGGGTGGTATTGGCATCAAACATAGAGACCTGCGAAGAGCGCAGCACGCAGTCGGTGGCAATCAGACCACAAAAAGTGCCCTGCTGGGCATCCGGAACATTGAGGACATCGGTATGGATGGTATGGCCGGGCAGGGTATGGGTTGTGTTGGCGTCACGAATCTTCACATCCGGGAGGCGGAGGTCATCCGTTCCCTGAACCATAAAATAAAAAGTATAAAACAGATCATTGCCGTTGCGTACTTTGACCGGCGTAAACTGCAAGGGTTTCAGTGGGGATTGCGGGTCAAATTCAAACCGAACTGGTCGATTCGGGTCAGCGTCTCCGGCGAGAATCGTCACCGGAAAGACTTGTGTTGCATAGACGGTTTTCGGGATGTAGCTGTAGCGATATTCCGTGGCAGTTGCGCCGAGGGTCACGGCGATCCAGCCGATCCAAAAAGCAAGACAGCGCCAGGACCGTTTCATCATGCGTAACGAAAGCCTTGGAGCATCCGCACCCCGTCTTCGGAGCCGAGGATCGATTCCATGGCCCGTTCGGGATGGGGCATCAGACCAAAGACGTTTTTGTCTGCATTGGTGATGCCGGCGATCTGTTTCACCGATCCGTTGAGGACGACGGGATGACCTTCGGCATCGCTGTAGCGGAGGAGGATTTGGCCGTTGCGCTCCAGTGCGGCCAATCCGGCATCGTCAATGAAGTAATTGCCGTCGGCATGGGCAACCGGCACCCGGAGCCGTTCACCGGGCTGCAAGCGGTTCAGGAATGCATTATCGGTGTTGACGGCGACCAAATGCTGGATTTTGGAGATAAAATGGAGATGATCATTCCGTTTGAGTGCGCCGGGAAGCAGGCCAGCTTCGGTCAGAATTTGAAAGCCGTTGCAAATACCCAGGACATATCCTCCGGCATCGGCAAAACGGATCACGGCCCGCATTAAGGGCGCAAACCGTGCAATAGAGCCGGATCGAAGGTAATCGCCGTAGCTGAACCCCCCTGGGATCACCACCAAATCGGTTTTATCGGGAAGGTGTGCTGCTTTGTGCCAGACGATTTGCGTCGTATAGCCAAGACGCTGCAAGGCATACACGGTATCGTATTCGCAGTTGGTGCCGGGGAACTGAAGGATAGCAACGTGAAGATTTTTCATTCGAGGATCTCGATAGTGTACGTTTCGATCACGGTATTGGCCAGCAGTGTCTCGGCCATCTCTTTGAGTTGGGCATTGGCACGGTCGCGATCTTCTTCGTCCAGCTTCAGGACGATTTGCTTGCCGATGCGGACATCGGTCACGTTGGCAAAACCAAGCGATCCGAGTGCGTGATGCGCTGCTTTGCCCTGCGGGTCCAGAACCCCCTCTTTGAGATACACGTTGATGATGGCTTTCATGGATGCTCCTTAGCGGTTTTGGAGGCGTTCTAGCACCTGGGCATAGGCTTCCTTCAGGCCACCAAGGCCCTGCCGGAAACGGTCTTTGTCAAGTTTTTCATGGGTGGCGGCATCCCAGAGGCGAAAATTATCCGGACTGAGCTCATCGATCAAAATAATGTTACCGTCTGTGTCACGGCCAAATTCCAGCTTGAAGTCCACCAGCGTAATCCCCAGATCGGCAAAGAGGGCACCCAGGAGGGTATTGATGCGTCGGGCCATGTAGCGGATGTAATCCAGCTCGTCGGTCGTATCGACCAGCCCAAGGATCAGACAGTGCTGGTCATTGAGTTTCGGATCGCCCAGCGCATCGTTTTTGTAATCGAATTCTACGAGGGCAAAGGGCAGCACCGTGCCGTCGTCAATTCCGAGATTGCGGCTGAGGCTTCCGGTGGCGATATTGCGGACGATCACTTCGATCAAAATCACATCGGCCCGTTTGTGCACCATACGGGTCGCATCCAGCATGGCGATAAAATGGGTGGGGATGCCTTTGGCAGCAAGATACCGGAACAATTCGGTCGAGATGGCATTGTTGAGGGCCCCTTTGCCATCCTCGCTCGATTTTTTTTCACCGTTAAAAGCCGTGAGAGAATCTTTGAATTCCGAAATAAGCTGCTCGGGATCTTCGGTATGCCAAATCTTTTTGGCCTTCCCTTCATAAAGGAGGGTGGTGGGGGTCATTGGGTGCGCTCCTTGCGGGTGATAATCAGGACACGGAGGATGTCGGTGGCACTTTTAAGCTGTGCATCGTCATAAAGCGCTTTTTCCGTGATGATGTGTTTGTCGGGCTGGGTAGCGTTGGCATCCTGGCTGCTGTCGTCTTGGGTTGTGGTGCCATTTTTGTCGTTGATTTTGTTCAATTCACTCTTGAGGTGCTGCTTGAGATCGCGCTCTTTGAGGCTGTACGACTCATCATCGTTGCGGCTCACTTTTCCGGGATGGACAATCACATCGGGGGTGACGCCTTTGTTTTGGATGGTGCGGCCACTGGGGAGGTAATAGCGGGCAATGGTCAGTTTCAGCCCATCCTCTTTGCCGATAGGGATCACCACCTGCACGGATCCTTTCCCGAAGGTTTTTTCGCCCACCAGCACGGCACGGTGGGTATCCTGAAGCGCTCCGCTGACGATTTCGCTCGCACTCGCACTGCCGCCGTTGACCAGGGCAACGATGGGGGTGGTTGTATCGGTATGGGCCGCGTGGGCTTTGAATTCAGAATTGTCCTGAGGATTGCGCCCTTTCTGACTGACCAGTACGCCGTCGGCGATAAACATATCCAAGAGGCGCACCGCCTGGTTGAGCAAACCACCGGGGTT
>CAZRUT010000175.1:0-3223 GCA_964603215.1 uncultured Nitratifractor sp. | reverse complement strand
CCAACCAACATAATACTTTTTTTAATTGCTACATATTTATTTTCCAGAAAATCCTGCACAAAAAATTTAGAAATACAACGAATGACACGCCGAAAAAGGTATTTTATCTGCCTGCGCCAATCGCCTCGAGGGGGTCGGCATGTCGCGGATGCTTGGGGCGGGGTTTTCGTATGGCGCGTTGTTTTGTTTTGGGTGATCTTTTTGCGGATCGCCTGGGTGCGCGGACTTTTGGGTTGGCACTGATGGCGGCCAGGGGACCAAGTCGGCGCTTTGGCGGACGCTTTGCTTTTGCAGGAGACTCGGAGGGTGCAGCGGGGTCAAGTACCAATTTCCCACGGTCCACAATATGGTCTTTGGGGTTGGTACTGATGGCGGCCAGGGGACCCCGGGTGCCACCGCCAATCGAGCGGCGCAGGAGTTTTCTGCTGCGGGCATATGCCGGCAGTGCTACGGCCGGAGAATGGGCCGGCGCCTTGCCGACAACATCCACCATGGTCCACTTCTGTGCCCAGGCAAACATGCGCTGGGCAAAGCCATCCTGCATCCGAATGCATCCGTGTGACGCCGGATAATCAGGGGTCGGCCCCAAGTGCATCGCCACGCCGTCGCGGGTTATCCGAAGCATGTAGGGCATACGGGCGCCGCCGTTAGGCTGGGGCCAGAGGTTGGAGACATGGTCGACATCTTTCTCCCGCACATGGAACGTGCCGGTGGGAGTCTCCCGCCCCGGTTTTCCGCTGGAAATACGCCCGTAAAATGCCACCCTGCCATCCTGGTACGCAATCGCAATCTGGTGTGTCAGATCCACCAGGATGCGCTTGGACGCTTCGGCGTATGATCCGCCTCCAAAGAGAAAGACAGCCACAAAAAAAGCAAATGAACGGATGCGCATCACGGTCTCCTTCGGGGCATATTGATTATCGTGACGCCAGGGCGTTCAGAGGATCACTGTGACGCTTTCCGCGTGCGCGCAAGGGTTTGCGGCGCGGACGGACACGTTTTGTGTGCGTTTGGCTGGAACGTGACGGCCGGATGCTAAGCCCCATGTATTGTGCCAGAAGGTCATTGGGCGACATGGAGCGTCGGCTGGAGGCACGACTGCTGTAAGAGGCGGAAAAGACCGAACGACGCACGCGGCTCGGCGGCCGGCCGATGATGCTGATGGGCACGCCGACATGGGCCCAGCGGTACATCCGCTGTGCAAAGCCGTTCTGCATGCGGATGCAGCCGTGCGATGCCGGATAATTCGGAACATAACCCAAATGCATCGCGATGCCGCTGCCGGTGACCCGCAGCATATAATGCATTTTTGCGCCGCCATTGGGGGCGGGGTATTTGCTTGAGATATGATCGACGTCTTTTTCAAGTACCCGAAAGTGCCCGGTGGGCGTACGGTGTCCCGGTTTGCCGGTCGAAATGTTGCCGCAGAAAGCAGTTTGGCTTCCTTCATATGCGCAGGCACGCTGCTGCGAAAGGTTCACGACGATACGTTTGGAGGCCGAAGCGGTTAAAGTCAGTGTTACAAACAATGCTGAAAAAAGCAAAATTTTTTTCATGTAGGTTCCTTGTGAAATCAAGATAAGATTGGGTCTCTCCGGAGAGCAGTGCGTGCATTGTACCCTAAAGGAGTTTAATCTGCCTAAATAATTTTATAATCCGTATTTTTTTAGCGCGGGTTTGAATCATTAAGGACCATAAAACATTTTACTTATTATAATGTCATAACTATATGATATTAGGAGAAATTAATTATGGAACATGGTATCGAAGTACTTGTGATCAATGTCGAAAACGGACAACAGAATACAGAACACTATCCGGTGGGCGAATATTTCGGTCCGGTCGACCTCGGGTGGCATTTGACAGAACAGTACGGGGGGCTCAATTTCGGAATCGGACTCTTCGCCGGATCGATATTTTCCGGCTCCAACCGCCTCATCGTTACCGGAAATGCTCCCGCATGGGAAGGGTTTTATGTCTCCACCATGGGGGGCGCGGGCCTTGTGTTCCAAGAGATGGGGATCAATATGCTGGTACTGCACGGGCGGGCGCCCTCCCCTTCGGTACTCTACCTCAACCGCAAGGCAGACGGTGTCATGGAGATCGAGATCGCACCGATACCGGTCGAAACTATTTGGGAGGGCGCGACCCAGGACAGCCGCGGGGTTTACGGGCTGATGGATGCAGTACTCGACCGTTACGGGGACCGGTTTCAGCATCCGCCCCGGATCCTGGCAACCGGCCCTTCGGCACAGGCGACCGATTTTGGTGCGATTGGCTCTGCTCCGGTCAAAAAAGGGAAACGGACCGCCGTTGATACCTGGGCAGGTCGCGGGGGCTTCGGCAGTAAAATGGTTCGGGAACACGGAATTGCGGCGGTGATTTTCGGAGGTGAGGTGCCCCGCGCAGCGTTTCGGGATCGTCGCAAAGCCGATGCATGGTTTGTAGCACGGTACGGGATGGGCTTTGCCGCCCAAGACAAAGCCGGAACCGTCAAATATCATTTTGACCCCCAAAAAGGGACCGGCGGCACGCTCGGATCAAACTATGCCGCGATCGGCGGAGCGCTGCTGGCCTGCAACTACCGCAGCGTCACCGAAACAGAAGCCCATCGGATGGCACGCAACGATGCGTACATCCTGCCCCATTATCTTGCCCAGTTTAATGATGAAATCCAAAACAAAAAAGCCCACAAAAACTGCGGTGAACCCTGCGCCGTCATGTGCAAAAAAATGAACGGGGATTACAAAAAAGACTACGAACCCTATCAGGCCATGGGGCCACAGATCGGGGTTTTTGACCAGCGGGCAGCCGAACGCATCAACCGACATGCTGACACGATGGGGTTTGACGCCATTGCCATCGGCGGCGTACTGGCATGGCTGATGGAAGCCCTCGACGCAGACTATATCAGTCCCCGTAATCTCGGCGTTGATGCACGCCCAAGGTGGCGACCGCACCCCGACGATGTTGTCGCAACATCATCGCACAATGCCCAACTGGGTGTTGCGCTGATTGATGCCATCATCCGCCGGCACGGTGTGCTGGATCTGCGGGATGGCGCCCGTGCATTGGCGCACCGGCTGGCCGATCGTTTTGACGCGCGGATTGCGGATCTGTTTGTCTCTACGGCGCACGGCGACAAAGGCTGGATGGTCCCCAACCAGTACTGGACACCCGGTGCCCTCTCGCCCATGCCCATTATGGGAAAGTATTATATGTA
>CAZRUT010000174.1:0-3250 GCA_964603215.1 uncultured Nitratifractor sp. | reverse complement strand
GTTTAGCAGACTTAGGATAAAATTATCGCATAAATTGATAAAGGACACCTATTGAGGTGCCCTAAATGGAGTCACCATGACAAAATCGCAGTGGACTGATCTTGCCGCGCTCTTGCTGATTGCCGGAGCGTATGGCGTGCCGGCACCGTACCACACGCCGATGCTGATGGCGGGGTTGTTTGCCTTTTCGGGAGCGGTGACCAACCAGCTGGCCATCCACATGCTCTTTCACCGGGTACCGGGACTGTACGGATCCGGTGTCATCGAGAAAAACTTTGAACAATTCAAGGCATCCATCCGTACCATGGTGATGGCGCAGTTTTTTACCGTCGAGAAACTCAATGACTTTTTTATCGAAGAGGAAAAGCAGATTGACTTGGTGCCGCTGGTGGAGTCGGCCGATTTTGATCCGGCATTTGATGCACTGAAGTCCTCCGTGATGGAATCCAAATTCGGCCAAATGCTCCACATGTTTGGTGGCGAAGCAGCCCTGGAACCGCTGCGTGAATCGTTTGGACGCAAACTCAAAAGTGCCGTATCATCTATTGTCTCTTCGGAGCCTTTTACGGCGCAAATGCAGCACCACATTGCCCATTCGACCCTGAGCAGGGATTTGGCGGATCGGATCGAGCGGATCGTCACGCGACGGTTGGATGCCCTGAGCCCGGCAATGGTCAAGGAACTGGTCTTTGAGCTGATCCATGCCCACATGGGGTGGCTGGTAGTATGGGGCGGAGTTTTTGGCGGACTCATTGGCCTGATCTCATCGCTGGCGGTATCGTAAATGACCATGGGGCATGCACTGGGTCTCCGTCGGCAGATCAAAGCGGGCACCGGAACCCATGAGACCAATCGTGCTTTGGGGCTGCAGTATCCCAATCTCCGTCCGCTGGAGCAGCTTGATGTCTGGAGCCGATCCCACGCTCCGGGAGATGCCCATGACGATTCGGGCGCGGCATGGGATCATTATCAGCACGGGGTTGGCCTGGTTCTGGGTGTGGGCGCATTGCTTTTTGGGGTGATGACGGGGGTGACACTGCTGCGCTACAATGGGACAGCACCGGTCAATGCGATCTATTTTTTGACGGTGGCGGTGCTGATCCCGCTGCTGACAATGGGGCTGGCCATTTTTGCTATGATGCGGGCACACAGCAACACCGGCACAATCATTCGTCTGGCCCCTGCGGCATGGCTGGGGCGGATGATTACAAAGTTTTTTCCCGCTGCCGGCAGCATTGCATCCCAGATGCCTCTTGAAGCTCCGGCAGCCAACTGGTGGGTGATCGAGCGGGCGCAGATGATGGCGTTCTGGTTTGCACTGGGATTACTGGTCGCACTGATGGGGCTTGTGGTGACGCGGGATATGGCCTTTGTCTGGAGCACGACGCTGCGGGTGGAGCCTGCTGCCTTTCATCGGTTGATCGCGGCAGTGGCCTGGCCGTGGCACGCCGGGCTCCCTTCGGCGGTTCCGTCGGTGGAGCTGGTAGCCCAGAGTCAGTATTATCGGCTGGGGGGCACTCTGGATCCACATATGGTACGCCATGCAGCCCGACTGGGGGAGTGGTGGAAATTTTTGGCCATGGCGACCTTGACATACGGAGTAGTCTTGCGCGCCATCGTATGGATGATGGCTTCGATCGGCCTGCACCGTGCCGTACGGCGGATGCTTCTGGATACTGCAGGTGCCCAGCAGATTGTCCGTGAGATGAACACACCGTTGCTTGCGACAATATCTGAAGAGTCAGAAGCGCCCTTTGTGCAGTTGCCCGGCGGCTACCCGCGCACGATACAGACACTGGAATGTCACGGATGCATAGCGTTGGGCTGGGCGATTGCAGCAACAGAGCTGCAGCTTGCATTGGATGCGCTGCATCTCGATATTCGACAGACTGCATCGGTCGGGGGGAGCCGCTCGCCCGAGGAAGATACCGCCATCATCGCTCCATTAAAGGGAACAGTACTGTTCGTCGTCAAAGGCTGGGAACCCCCGACGATGGAGTGGGTGGATGTGCTGATAGAAGTTGCCGCACGGACTGATCGGGTGGTGGTTGCTCCGATCGGCACAGTGGAATCCAGCTATGTGCTTTCTGCCAAATCGCTTGCGGTCTGGGAGCGGAAACTCCATCAAATCGACCGTGCCGAGGTGTGGCTGTGGATGCGCTGAGTACGGCCTCCTATCCCCGTTTTGCCGTGGTGGGGCACCCCAACAAAGGAAAAAGTACCGTCGTGTCTTCATTGGCATGGGATGACAGCGTGCACATTTCGGATACGCCCGGCACCACGACGCGGACGCGGTCATTTCCGTTTCGGGTCGATGGACATGTGCTGTACACACTACTGGATACGCCGGGGTTCCAGCGCCCCCGCAAAGTGCTGGCATGGCTCCAGAAGCACAATGTCCGGGCCGACCGCCGCCCCGAAGCGGTACGGGCATTCCTCCATACGTTCAAAAACGATTCAATGTTTGCCGACGAGATCGCACTGTTGACGCCCATTATGGAAGGAGCCGGCATTCTCTATGTGGTGGACGGTGCCAAACCTTATGGCGAAGAGTATGAAGCCGAAATGGAAATCCTCCGCTGGACGGGGCAGCCGTCGATGGCACTCATCAACACCATTGGTCCCCCGGCGTACCGGGTTCAATGGCAGCGGGCGCTGGCGCAGTATTTCAAACTGATCCGCCGGTTCGATCCCATGGCGGGGCGTTTTGAGGAGCACCGCATGCTGCTGGAGGCAATCGCCCAATTGGACGAAACGTGGACGGCGCCGGTTCAGCGTGCCATTGCATTGCTGGAAGCCGGCCGGGAGGCACGCATCGTCCAAAGCGCCGAAGTGATTGCGGAACTTGTCCGCAGATCGGTCATGCATGTAGAGCGAAGGCCGCACCGCACCGCGGACATTCACGACCAAGCGCGCGCTGATTTGCACAAACGCTATCGCAATACTTTGCGGACCATGGAAGCCAATGCACAGCAGGAGATCGAAAAAATCTGGCGCCACACTCGCCTCCAAAAAGAGGCACCGGAACTTCCGTTTGACGGGATGGACCTCTTCTCAAAAGAGAGTGTTTCAATTTTTGGTTTGAGCCGGCAGGAAATCATTATTGCCGGGGCCGCCGGCGGTGCTGCCACGGGGGCCGGTGTCGATCTGCTGCTGGCCGGACATACGCTGCTGCTGGGCGGTTTGGTGGGCGGCTTGATCGGCGGTGCCGGTGCCTGGTGGGGATTTGATGAGCTTGCGGAAGTACGTC
>CAZRUT010000173.1:0-3310 GCA_964603215.1 uncultured Nitratifractor sp. | reverse complement strand
GAGAAGGAGATGCTTGAGTGGAGCCGCTCCGACTCTCCGGTACGGATGTACCTGCGCGAAATGGGCAAAATTCCTCTTCTGACCAAAGAAGAAGAGGTGGAACTGAGCAAGCAGATCGAAGAGGGAGAAGACATCATCATCGATGCAATCTGCTCTGTCCCGTACCTCATTGACTACATCCTCAATTACAGAGAACCATTGCTCAACCGCGAACGGCGCGTCAAAGAGCTTTTTCGGAGCTTCGAAGAGAATGGAAACGATGATGCGGAAGGCGATGATGCGGAAGGCACCAGCCCGGCGGATGCCAAACGGATCAATCAAGTCGTCGAGAGTTTTGGTTACCTCGAAAAAACCAAACGGGACTGGCTCCGCGCCCGCACCGAAATGCACAAAGTTATCGACAACGATCCGGATAATGACGAAAAGATTTTCCATGAACGCCTCAAAGTCGCATTCAAAAAAGACCAGCTCAAGAGTGCCCTCCTCAATCTCGGCCCCACATCCAAACTGATCAACGAACTGGTCAAAGCTATGGAGACCGCGCTCAAAAGCGACGATGGATTCGACATCGAACTCAAACGGCTGGAATACAAGCTCCAGCTTTTCAATGACACCTTGCGCAACAACCACAAAAAAATCCTTACCCGTATCACCAAAATGTCCAAAGAGGACATCATCAATGCGGTTCCGGAAACGACCATGGTGAGCACCTATGTCGAGATCAAAAAGCTTTTTGAGACCAAGGAAGCGAGCAAAAACAGTTTCAACCTTGACCCCAAAAAGCTTGAAGAAATCCTCAACCAAATCCGCATCGGCAAAAACAAAAGCGAAAAAGCCAAAGCCCGCATGGCCAAATCCAACCTCCGTCTCGTCGTTTCCATTGCCAAGCGCTATACCAACCGCGGCTTGCCGTTTCTCGATCTCATTCAGGAAGGCAACATCGGTCTGATGAAAGCGGTGGACAAGTTTGAATACGAAAAAGGATACAAATTTTCCACCTACGCCACCTGGTGGATCCGCCAGGCCATCAGCCGGGCCATCGCCGATCAGGCCCGCACGATCCGCATTCCCATTCATATGATCGAGACGATTAACCGCATCAACAAGATCATCCGAAAGCACCTACAGGAGACCGGGAAAGAGCCCGACCTTGACACCATCGCCTCCGAAGTGGGCCTCAGTGTTGACAAAGTCAAAAATGTCATTAAAATCACCAAAGAACCCGTCAGCCTCGAAACCCCCGTTGGAGATGAAGATGACGGCCGCTTCGGAGATTTTATCGAAGACAAAAATTCCCTCAGTCCCACCGAAGCCGTCATGAACGACGACCTCAACCAGCAAATCGATGAAGTGCTTGATCAGCTCAACGAACGGGAACAGGCCGTCGTGCGGATGCGGTTTGGGCTCTTGAACGATATGAGCGACCGCACCCTTGAAGAGATCGGCAAAGAACTCAACGTGACCCGCGAACGGGTACGCCAAATCGAAAGCAGCGCCATCAAAAAGCTCAAGCACCCCAAAGTGGGCCGCAAACTGAAAAACTACATCGAAGAATAGCCGCCCGGTCCCATGAATCCTCCTCGATTTTTTGCCCTGATCATCGGAACCGAAATTCTCAACCGCCGTCGCGCAGACAAACATTTTGACTTTGTAAGCCGGCAGCTTTTGGCGCTGGGATATACGCTTGCCGGTTCGTTTGTGATTGAGGATGATCCGGCGCTCATTATTCAAACCCTCAAATTTATTGCCGCACAGCCCCAATCCGTGCTGTTCAGTTTCGGCGGCATTGGGTCGACACCGGACGACCATACCCGCCGGTGTGCCGCCGTTGCATTGCGGGACGGGGCACTGCACGTACACGCAGAAGCGCGACGCATCATCGCCGAACGGATCGACGCGCTGAATATTCCCAACGGCCACTACCCCCTCCGCATGGCGGAACTCCCCCGCGGAGCACAGCTGCTTGACAATCCGGTCAATCACATGCCGGCATTTTATCTCGACGATCGCTACTTTTTTATGCCCGGGTTTCCCGAAATGAGCCACCCCATGGTCGCAGCGATCCTTGCTCAACACTGCGGAACCGCCCGCCCGCTCCACCGAATGACCCTCACGGCACTCTGCCGCGAAACCGAGCTGATCGCCGTCATGGAGGAAATGCCCAAAGGCGTCGAGTTTTCTTCGCTTCCCAGGCTCTATGACGACGGATACCGTACAACCATCTCCGTCGCCGCTCCGGACCCGGAACTTGTCGCCCAGGCATTTCGCCAGTACCAACACTATCTGGATGCGCACGCCATTCCCTATACGCTGTCCGATGAAGCCTGAGCCGACCCGCCACCGATTCGAGGACGAGCGGCATCTGTTTGACTACACCGTACAGCGCAAACCCCGCATGAAGCACCGCTACATCCGTATTCGCGGCGGCGAAGTTTTCGTCACGGCACCCCTGCATACCTCCCACGCAGTCCTTCATGCATTTGTTGCCAAACAGGCCGATTGGATCGCCCGGCATTTGGCGCGCGCCGCCCAGGAAATGCCCTATGACCTTGCCCGGCCCGGAACGGCCTTGTATTGGCGCGGCCGGCCGTGTACCGTGACGATGCAGCCGGGCAAATCTGATCGATTGGATTGCGACGGAAATAGCGCCCGCTTTACCCTCCGCGCGTCGCCGGAACATCACACCATGCGCACCCTGGTGGACCGCCACTTCAAAGCGCAGGCTCCGCACATCCTGCTTCCCCGTGTCGCCTACTGGGAAGCCCGGATGGACCTGCATCCTGTTCGTGTCGGTTTCCGCCGTGCACGCACGCGCTGGGGGAGCTGCTCTGCGCGCAACACCCTTTCGCTCAACACCCACTTGCTGATCCTGCCCGACCCGCTGGTCGATTATGTGATCGTTCACGAATTGGCCCATATCCAGGAAAAAAACCACGCCAAAACCTTCTGGGATCTGGTCGCCGGATATCTCCCCGACTGGCCGGCACGGCGCGCCGGGTTGCGAACGTACGAAAAATTTCTGCGTTGATAGGTACATATCTAAAGAAAAAAACAACGTTCTTCCGCTATAATACTGCATGCTGATTTGCAGCTGCGGCACCTCGCGTTGAAAGGGTTCGGCCCTTTCCAGATTTTGGATATTCAATAAGGAAGCACACATGAAAAAAACACTTCTCCCTGTCGTCATCGGTTTGGGCCTGATGGTTGGCGCTACTTCGACACTCTCTGCCGGTTGTGGCTGCCCCAAGATTCACTTCGGATGCAAGCACAAAGCGGTCAAGCACGTCAAAAAAGCCAAGAAAAAAAGCTG
>CAZRUT010000172.1:0-3316 GCA_964603215.1 uncultured Nitratifractor sp. | reverse complement strand
TCCCTGGTAAAAGGCAATCCGCTCAAAGCCGTCAAAGACGGTACCGCACCGATGGCGGATATGTTTATTCCGTTCACAGCCGGCGGAGGCAAGGTCTTTGGTATTTCTGCTTTGCCGTTTGTCGCCAACAGTTATGATGCAGCGTTCAAACTCTACCAGCTCTCCAAACCCGCCTACGATGCCGTTGCCAAAAAATGGAACCAAAAGATGCTCTATGCAGTCAGCTGGCCTCCCAGCGGCATCTACACCAAAAAAGCGGTCAATTCGACGGCAGATTTCAAAGGGGTCAAGGCACGGACCTATGACAAAAACTCGGCCAATTTCGTCAAAATGGCCGGCGGCAATGCGGTGGCCCTCCCCTGGGGCGAAGTCTACTCGGCACTACAGACCGGCATGGTCAACGGCGTCGTCACCTCGTCGGCTTCGGGCAAAGACGGCAAGCTCTGGGAAGTGCTGAGCCATTTCACCAAAATCAACTACGCTTACCCGTTGCAAGCCGTCACCATCAATCTGGATTACTGGAATGCGCTCTCGGCGGACCAGAAAAACGCCATGCTCAAAGCAGCCAAAGAGACCGAAGCGGCCCAGTGGGAAGCCAGCAAAAAAGAAGATGCCATCGCGCTCAAAGCCCTGGCCGATCACGGCATGCACATTGCCGCAGCAAGCGACACACTCAAAGCCCAACTCGCCGACGTGGGCAAAAAGATGCTTGACGGCTACCTCAAAGATGCCGGAGACGACATCAAAAAAATCTTTGCAGCATACCGAAAATAGCATGATTGCCACGCTTACACGCTGGAGTCACCGGCTCGCCCTCGGGGGGGCCGTGCTGGCTTCGATCCTCTTTTTGATGCTGGTCGGCTTGATCATGACCGAAATCATCGGGCGATCTTTTTTCAATTATTCGACCATGCTGGCAGACGAATACAGCGGCTACCTGTATCTTGCGGCCGTGTTTTTGGGGTTGGCATATACCTTCGAGCAGGAAGGGCATATCCGAATCACCATCCTCACCGCAAAAGTCCGCCCCGCGATCCGCCGCTGGGCCGACATCGTTGCAGGCATCATGGCCACCCTGATGCTGGGGTATGCCCTCTATTACAGTTGGGGTTTCATGATGGAATCCCATGAAATGGGCATGGTCTCCGAGGGGGTTTCCGAAACGCCGCTTTATCTGACGCAGATACCGCTGGTGATTGGGCTGGGACTGTTTGTGATTGCAACGGCCGTTTTTACGCTCAAAATGATGCGCCATGATTAGCGATCCGCTCCTGCTTTCGGTCGTCCTGATGGCGATCATGTTTATCTTTTTGCTGAGCTCCATCTGGATCGGCTTGTCGCTCATGCTGACCGGAATGGCAGGGATGCTGCTGTTTCAACACCACCTGCCCCCTTCCATTTCCGTATGGCAAAAAGCCGGCGACCTGCTGGCAGGCTCTTTGTACGACGCAATGAATTCCTGGTCGCTGGCAGCCCTGCCGATGTTTATTCTGATGGGAGAGATTCTCTACCATTCCTCGATCTCCACACGCCTGCTCAACGGCCTGATTCCCTGGCTCACACGCATCCCCGGCCGCCTGCTGCATGTCAACGTGGCAGCATGTTCGCTGTTTGCGGCGGTATCGGGCTCTTCGGCTGCCACGACGGCCACCGTAGGCAAAATCACCCTCTCCGAACTCAAATCCCGTGGCTACAGCAAACATCTGGCCCTGGGGTCACTTGCCGGCAGCGGGACACTGGGCTTCTTGATTCCGCCGAGTCTGATTATGATTATTTACGGTGTCCTGTCGGATGTCTCCATCGGCAAGCTTTTCATCGCGGGTATCTTTCCCGGTTTGCTGCTGGGGAGCGCCTATTCGCTCTACATCATCGTGGCTGCCTCGATTGATCCTGCCGTCGTCCCGCCCCAGCGGGAACATTTTAGCGCCCGGGAGCGGCTGGCATCGGTCCGAGAACTGATACCGATCTTTTCGCTCATCGCCCTGGTACTCGGAAGCATCTACGGCGGTTTTGCAACCCCGACGGAAGCGGCTGCACTGGGGGTGATGGGTGCCATCATTCTGGCGCTCTATTTCCGAAGTTTCACTGGGAAAATCTTCAAAGAATCCCTCCTCAACGCCGTCAAAACCACCACCATGATCAGTTTCATCATCATGGGGGCCAGTTTCCTCTCGCAGGTGGTCGGATTTCTCGGGATTGCGCGGGCAATCAGCGAATACATCGCCGGACTGGGGCTCTCGCCGTACATGCTCATTTTGGTGGTCGGGATCATGTACATCTTTCTGGGGATGATTCTCGACGGGATTTCCATCGTTGTAATGACCCTGCCGATTGTCCTGCCGATCGTAATCCATGCCGGATACGATCCGCTCTGGTTCGGGATTTTTCTGGTTTTTATGGTGGAATTGAGCCAAATCACGCCGCCGGTGGGCTTTTCGCTGTTTGTGATCCAGAGTATTTCCGGAGAAGATATCAGCTACATCCTCAAAGCCACGTTTCCGTTTTTTATTATCATGATCCTGATTGTGGTGGTGGTAACACTCTTTCCGGAAATCGCTACTTATCTTCCCTACCACATGATCGGCAAATAGAGCTACCGCAGGAGCCGGTCCAGTGCCTGAATCGAATCGGCATGCGCAATGTGGGTTACCGTGCGATTGGCAAGCGTCATCACGATGACCCGATCCACTGCCTGCCCCTCTTTGAGGCGTGTGGCCATTTTGGGGTCATAGATTAGAAGGATACTGTAGGGACTCTTGCGAAAATCGGGCATGGCGAAGGTGTTGAGAATCACGGCCGGCATGCCGCTCACATCGGCTACGGCTACGATCTTGCGTTGCGCCAGATAGCCCCGGGTATTGTGTGACGCCATCCAGCTCCGAAAAATATGCCCGGTTGCCTTGGTAAAGACAAAGACAACTTTCCGGGTATCACCCGGGAGGCCCTGCGGCACATCAAACTGATCCGGCAGGGTCACATCGATCGTCGATCCGACTCCAAACGGCTTTGCGGTCGGTGTCAGACGCAAATGGTAACGGCTCGGGTCATAATGGCGGCTTCCATTGAGTGCAAACAAAACCCCCACCCCCGCAGCAAGCAGCAGGATCAGTCCCAGTATTATTTTTTTGATCACATTGTCTCCTTGTTTTTTCGCACCGCATTGTACTCAGGTTCACGTTAAAAGCACCTCACCTTTGGATTTGTCGGCTTTTATGGTGTTGTACTGCACACAGGATTGTCATGGTGATCCATCAAGGGTCTATCATTGTATGTGCATGTTTCAGTATAGGATGTTATAATGAGCTATGATACAAAG
>CAZRUT010000171.1:0-3319 GCA_964603215.1 uncultured Nitratifractor sp. | reverse complement strand
GCAATGCTTCCTGCATTACAGACCGTTGGTTTGTGCGGTAATATCGAACTATTCGATACAATGGCATACCATTTTGAAAGGATCAGCATGAAACGCATTACCTTCGCCATATCGGTGGCGGCATTTTTGATTTCCGGCTGCGGGAATACGACCAAGGAGGCCAAAGTCATTGCCGAGGCACCGGTTCCGAAACCCAAGGCGGCTCCCAGAGCCACAGCCAACACGTCCGTCCGGCAGGCCCCAGCCTCCCGGGCAGGCATGCCGAACGATTCGGTGCATCAAGCAGTCACAAAAACCCATCAGGCACCTGCGGCTCCGATCCTTTCGGCATTTTATACCGTCTTCAAAGACGGCGCCCAGATTGCACCGGAAAACGGCAAGCCGATGCTGCTGGTGTTTGGCCAGCCGGCTGACCCCTACACCCGGAAGTTCCAGAATGATGTGATCCATACCCCTTCACTCGCGCAAGCAATTCAATCGATTACCACACCGATTTACATCAATGCAGCTGCCGAGAAACGCCACAAATTCATGCACAACGGCGACATGATGGAGGTGGACACCAAAACACTGGTGAGCATCTATCACATCGATGCGACGCCGACGATGATTTTCACCGACACCAAAGCGCAGTCGATCTTTATTGTTCCGGGTTACATGCCGCCCAAACAGTTCGCAGTGACCCTGCAATTCCTCAAAGAAGGAGTATGGAAAGGGAAAGACCGCAAAAACGGCGGTGTGTATGCCGCACTCAAAAACTATTACAATGCACACGGTATTCAGGTAGGCGGAGCCAAGAAATGAAGCGGCTGATCGGAGGAGTGGTGCTGGCCGGTGCGCTGGCATTCGGTCAGGGGTCCGCCCCGGCCGATCCGTCCGGGGGCCTGGTCAAACATGCCGCGACCATTCCCTATACGGGCAAGCCCATCATGCTGATGTTTGACTCAAGCACATGCCCCTACTGCAAGAAGATCCGCAAAGATTTGGCCGAAAATCCGACGCTCCACAAGGAAGCGGTTCAGTTTGATCTCTACAATCTGCCGCGCGACGCACCGCAGCCCTATACGATTCTCGGCAACAAAACAACACTCCAGTCTCTGGTAATGCTTTACAAGGTAAAAGCAACACCCAACCTCGTCCTGATGACGGCCCACGGCGAAAAAATCTGGCAATTGCCGGGCTATGTCAAACCGGAAGTGTTGAGCGTCATTATGGCATTTGTGCGTGGCGTGGATGCCGGCACGTACCAAAAATCCGAGTGGAAAGCGTATCTCCGGAAACACGGAATCATTTAGGCGATTGAGGAATGAAAAAAATCGTACAGTTTCTTTTTTCGCTCAAAACCACATTGCTGCTTCTGGCAGTGCTGGCGATCGGTGCGGCGGTTGGAACTTTTCTCGAAAACGACTACGGCACTTCGACCGCCAGAGTGCTGGTTTATTACAGCAGCTGGTATGCCTTGGCGCTGTTGCTGACGGCAGTCAACCTCGGTGGGGTCATGGTGCGATATGCCCTGTGGCGTCGGCTACCCCTCTTTCTTTTTCATGCGGCGTTTATCGTGATTTTGCTGGGATCGGCGATCACCCATTTTTACGGACGTGAAGGGGTCCTGCATATTCGCGAAGGGAAGACAGAGAACCGCATGCTGAGCGCCAAATCGTATTTGCAGATGACGATCCGCGAGCGTAACGCAACCTATTATCAGGATTTTCCCCATGCGTTTTCCGCGATCGGCAACAATGCTTTTCGGGATACTGTGCAGTTTGGCGGCCGCACATTGCGCACCGAATATGTGCAGTATGTATGGAGCAAAAAAGGACGCGGTGGGATGGGAGGGCTGACCGTCAATGTCTGCCTGGACGGGGCATGTAAAAAGGTCACGCTGATCGGCCGACGGGGCGCCAAAGGGTTTGCAAAACACATAGCATTTGGGGAGACGTCCGTGACGCTGGAGTTTGGCGCCAAAGTGGTGCCGCTTCCATTTGCCCTGACGTTACGCGATTTCCAGCTGGACCGCTATCCCGGTTCGATGGCGCCCAGTTCGTATGCCAGCGAAGTGACGGTGGCCGATGGGGATGTCCGGTTTGATTATCGTATCTATATGAACCATACACTGGATTATCATCAATATACTTTTTTTCAAAGTTCTTACGATCCCGATGAACACGGAACGATTCTCAGTGTCAATGACGATCCGGGCAAATGGCCGACGTATCTTGGCTACCTGCTGTTGATGCTGGGGCTGCTGGCCAATCTGTTTGACCGCTCTTCCCGCTTTGGGCAGTTGATTCGCTTCATACGCAGTGCGGCTCCGGGTCTCATGGCCGCGTTGCTGCTGGCAAGTTTGAACACACCGGCCCAATCGGCTGAACCCGGCGATTTCGAAGCCTACCTTGCTCCGTATGCCCAAGCTTCGGCTCCGACGGCGCATGCGTTTGGCCGTCTGATTGTCCAATCCCCAATGGGGCGGATGGAACCGGTCAACAGCCTCGATACACAGCTGCTCTACAAGCTCCACGGGTCCCTGTCATTTCGGGGGCTGAATCAGGATCAGGTGCTGCTGGGGATGCTGGCGCACCCGGAGCTATGGCGGTATGCCAGGCTGATCAAAATCAAATCCCCGCAACTGAAAAAGATCCTCGGTCTTTCACCGGATGCACACTATGTTGCTTTTGCCGATGCATTCAGCGGCCCAAACCAGTATGCACTCACAACCTATGTCGAATATGCCAACCGAACCCATCCCAGCCGGCGTGGGACGTTTGAACGTGAAGTGATCACGCTGGACGAGAAGCTCAATATTGTCTCTATGACGTTTTACGGCAATCTCTTCCGCATCTATCCTCTCCCGAATGATCCGGCAAAAAGCTGGTACAACCCGCTTGAAGCAATGCAGAAATTCGGCGGCAGTTTTCAGAAAAAGGTCACAGGGATGACCCACGATTTTATCGATGCCGTTGCCCAGAGTCGCTGGCGTGATGCCGACAAGGCCGTGGGGCGCATTGCAGCCTATCAGCACCGCTACGGCAGTGATCTGTTGCCGAATACACACCGACTCAATGCCGAACTGTTCTACAATGCGCTCCACCTGTTTCCCCGCCTGGTGGGCGTCTACATGCTGCTGGGGATTTTGTTGCTTCTCTTTGGTTTTGCTGAAATCCTTTCTTCCAAATCCAGTATGCTGTTTGTGTGGGTACGGCGGACGGCGATGGTGCTGCTTGTGCTCCTGTTTCTGCTCCATACATTGGGACTGGGACTGCGGTGGTACATCAGCGGGCATGCACCCTGGAGTGATGCTTATGAATCGCTTCTATATATT
>CAZRUT010000170.1:0-3319 GCA_964603215.1 uncultured Nitratifractor sp. | reverse complement strand
AGCAGGGGTATTCGATCGTGCTGACTTCCGATCATGGAAACTGTGAAGAGATGAAGGATGCCCAGGGCAATATCTTGACCAATCATACGGTTGGTGATGTGTGGTGCTTTGTGATGGCCGATGGTGTCGATGCCCTCCAGAACGGCAAAGGACTCAACAACATCGCTCCGACAGTGCTTAAAATTATGGGGCTTGATATTCCAGAAGAGATGGACGAAGCGTTGTTTTGACGCTCCATCATCCTATGACCATAAAAAGTGGAAGATTGACAAATGCTTGACCAGGATGTAATATACTTTTGGGAACCAATTCACAACAAGGAGTTGCTCCATGAATAAGATTATTACATCGTTGGTACTTGCTACCATGACCGCTTTTTCTGGTGGTGTTTATTCGGCTGCCGAAGCGGAAGCACATATCGGGGAGCATGCTACCGTATGCGGCATGGTTGCCAGTACGCATTATGCCAGACGTTCCAGAGGAAAACCCACATTTTTAAACCTCGACGCGGCATACCCCAATCAAATCTTCACCGTCGTTATTTTTGGGGATGATCGCGGAAATTTCGGTCGCCCGGAAGCTACATACAAAGGGCGAAACATTTGTGTGAAAGGCAAGATAAAAAATTATCGCGGAACCGCAGAAATGATTGTGTACGCACCAAGCCAAATAGCCATCAGATAGTTTTTGTGCTGTCATGAAGCATCGGCCCGAACGGCGCTTCCAAAAATTTAAATATCTAACGTTTTTCTTGGTACAATGGATAAAATATTTTCAAAGGTGCACCATGAAGTTCGCAGGAAAAAACGTATTGATTACAGGGTCAAGCAGAGGGATTGGGGCCGAGATCGCCAGGGTTTTGGGTGCGCAGGGACTCAAAATCTGGGTCAACTATCGCAGTGGCGCAGCGGAAGCGGAAGCGGTGAAAACATCCATCGTTGCGGCTGGCGGCGCAGCAGAAACGATTGGGTTTGATGTGAGTGATGACGCAGCGTTCGTTGCGGCGGTCAAGCAGATCGTGGAAGTTGATGGCGCACTGAGCTATCTGGTCAACAATGCCGGAATCACCAAAGATAAACTGGCGATGCGCATGAAGACAGATGAATTTATGGCGGTCATTGAAGCCAATCTTAAATCAACGTTTATCGGGTGCCGTGAAGCGGTCAAGGTGATGGGCAAGCAGCGTTTTGGTGCGGTGGTCAATATCGCCTCGATCGTAGGAGAGACTGGCAATGCCGGACAGACCAATTACAGTGCAAGCAAGGGCGGCACCATCGCGATGACCAAGAGTTTTGCACAGGAGGCCGCACCACGCGGCATACGGTTCAACACCGTAACCCCCGGTTTCATCGCAACCGAAATGACCGATGTGCTCAAGAATGAAATCAAAGAAGCTTTTACCGCCAAAATCCCTCTGGGACGCTTCGGCCAACCCGGCGAAGTGGCGGATGCGGTAGCTTTTTTACTGAGCGACCATGCCGGTTATATTACCGGTGAGACCCTCAAAGTCAACGGCGGGATGTACATGTAGCATGCAGTCGGCTGTCCATGCACGCCCATCCGTGCTTTTGCTGGAGGACGATCGGCTGTTTGCGGAGACGATGGCTGATTTTATTGAAGAAGAGGGATATACTGTCTCTGTGGTCTTTGACCCATACACGGCGCTGGACCGGACCTTCACGCAGCGGTTTGATCTCTATCTGTTTGATGTGAACCTGCCGTTTGAGAGCGGATTTGACCTGTTGGGGAAATTGCGCGCAGGCGGCGACCGTACCCCGACGATTTTCCTGACGTCCCGCGCAGACAAAGACTCGCTTCTGGAGGGGTTTGATGTGGGGGGTGACGATTATCTGCGCAAACCGTTTGATCTCGATGAATTGCGGGTGCGGATCGAAGCGGTGATGCGGCGGCGCGAGGGGGTACGCCGCATCACCCTCGGGTCATACGAAGCGGACGTCGTTGCCAAACGGCTCTACCGTGACGGCCACGAAGTGGAAATCGGAGCGCGGCTTTTTGATCTGTTGGTGCTGCTCGCCGGTGCGCATGGCCAAACCGTCACGACCGAACGCATTCTCGACACACTGTGGCCCCCGGATCAGGAGCCAAGCTACGGGGCATTGCGGGTGTACATCACGCGCCTCAAAAAATTGTTTGGCGATCGGATCGAAAATGTCCGGGGCGTCGGGTATCGATTTGTACCAAAGGAAACATCATGAAAAAAACACACTGGTGGCCGAATCTGCTGATTTTTGTATTGGCGACGGCGGGCATGCTGTTGCTACTGTTTTTGTTTTTGCAAATGCAGGGACTGAGTTGGGGGCATTTTTGGATTGCGCTGGTATTGTTTGTCCCGGCCAGCACGGCGGTAGGGTACCTGCTGCTAAGCGATGCCAACGAGGATAAGGCGCGTCAGGATGATCGCCTCGCACACATAACACGGGAGATTCTCCATGAAATTCAACTTCCTGTCGCAACCATCCAAAGCAATTTGCAGATGCTTGAAGTCCGCACGACAAACCCGCATAACCTCAAGCGGATCCGTCGTGCACATGAAGCACTCGGGCGGCTGCAACGCCTCTATCGTGAACTCTCCTATGCGATTCGGCGGGAGTTCCATGCGGTAGAGACGGAGCATTGTGATTTGGCAGATGTGGTAGCAGAACGGGTGGCGGTACATCGGGAAATGGGACGTAATCCGTTTGCGGTGGATGTACCGCCGACTCCAATCGAGGCCGACCGAATCGGACTGGAACAGACACTGGACAATCTGATTGAAAATGCAATGAAATATTCCGAACCCGACCGCCCCATTCGCATTTATATGGACGGAACCCGCCTCAAAATCGAAGATCAGGGCGTCGGAATGGATGCAGCGCACATTGCCAGAATCTATGAACGCTATTACCAAAGCGACCGCCACAATCCCGGTGAGGGGATCGGCCTGACACTGGTCAAGCGCTATTGTGACGAATCAGGGATTGATATCCGTATCGACTCCATTCCCGAATCGGGGACAACCGTGACGCTCGATTGTGTGCAGATAATCCAAAAGGCTTAACACAAAATTAACACTACTGCAATAAGATACGCTATCTAAAACAAAAAGGAGACGGGAGTGAAAATCTTGAAACCGATCTTAATAGCGGTAGCAATCGCGACTATGAGTATAGGGACAGCTCAGGCAGATGGGGCAGGTATACACAAAGACTCAGGCATGAAAAAACATCTCAAAATGCCCAAAAACTACCGTGCGGTGCCGTTTATCAAAGCTCAGATACTCCAAAAAGGCAAAAGCAAAATGTTTTGTAGTAGATGCGGG
>CAZRUT010000169.1:0-3333 GCA_964603215.1 uncultured Nitratifractor sp. | reverse complement strand
CCGAAGTGGCCAATGCATTTGACACAGCCGTCAAAAAGATTCGTGACCTGCTGCAGGCACGCCAGCTGTTGCTGCGTGCGATAATGCACGAGCTCAAAACCCCCATCGCCAAAGGGCGCCTTCTCTCGGAAATGGTCCGGGACAAACGGCAAAAAAACCGCTTTCATACGATCTTTCAGCGCCTCAATCTTTTGATCGATGAATTTGCCCAGGTGGAGAAAATCGCTTCAAAAAACTTCCATCCCGTCTTCAAGCCCTACAAGCTGAGTGACCTTGTCGAGGCAAGCATCGATATGCTGATGCTGGATGATCCGGATCGGCACATCACCCTGAACGTCGTCCGGGATGCAACGGTTCAGGCTGATTTTGATCTGTTGACATTGGCAATCAAAAACCTGCTTGACAATGGCATCAAATACAGTCAAACCAAGCGGGTAACGATTGTCATCCAGGACAACACACTGGTTGTCAGCAATCATGGAGACGGTCTCCGGGAGCCGCTGGAGCATTACTTTGCCCCCTTTCACACCTCGCGAGGGGGGCTGGGGCTGGGACTCTATATTGTCAAGAGCATTTTGGAGATGCATACCATGGGGTTGTCCTATGTTTACGACAATGGCGAAAACCGTTTTACAATCAGCAGATCCGCCAACGCACCCCTCGGGGCAGCACCAAAGGATGCCCCTAAAACTTCTCCCCGATCATAAATGCCAGTTCCAGCGACTGATTGGCGTTGAGACGCGGATCACATTGTGTGTGGTAGCGGCTGGCCAAGTCCTCTTCGGTAATCGCCGCCGAGAGGCTGCCGGTGCATTCGGTCACATCTTCGCCGGTCATCTCAAGATGGATTCCGCCGGCAATCGTCCCTTCGGTTTCGTGGATCTGGAAAAACTGCTCTACTTCGGAAAGAATTTTGTCAAAATCCCGCGTTTTGAAGCCCGTGGCGCTTTTGGTGATGTTGCCGTGCATCGGATCGATGGTCCAGACAACATGTTTGCCTGCATCACGCACCGCACGCAGCAGCGGAGGAAACAGGGTGGCGATTGTGTCCGACCCCATTCGGACAATCAGGTTCAGCCGCCCCTCTTCATTCTCGGGGTTGAGTGCTTCGATCAATGCCAGAAGTTCGTCCCGTTCCATACTCGGGCCCACTTTGCAGCCGATCGGATTTTGGATTCCCCGAAAGTACTCGATGTGCGCTCCGTCCAGATCACGGGTGCGGTCCCCGATCCAGAGCATGTGCGCCGAGCAGTTGTACCAGTCTCCGCTGATGCTGTCCACCCGTGTCATCGCTTCTTCATACGGGAGCAGCAAGGCTTCGTGCGATGTGTACACCACCGTTTGGCGCAGCTGCGGAGCACGCTCGCTGGTGATGCCTGCCGCCGCAAGAAATTTCATGCTGCGATCGATCCGGTTGCTGAGCGCTTCATAACGTCCACCGAGAGGATGGCCTTTGATGAAGTCCAGATTCCAGCGGTGCACCTCGTTCAGGTCGGCCAATCCTCCGCGTGAAAAAGCCCGCAGCAGGTTCATCGTCGCTGCCGACTGATTGTAGGCACGGATCATCCGTTCGGGGTCAGGCTCGCGCGCTTCGGCGGTGAAGGCAATGTCGTTGACAATGTCTCCGCGGTAGCTGGGGAGCTTGACACCGTTTACCTCCTCAAAATCGCTCGAACGGGGTTTGGCGAACTGTCCGGCCATCCGGCCGATTTTGACCACCGGCTTGCCACTGGAATAGGTCATTACCACCGACATTTGCAAAATCAGTTTGAACATGTTTTTAATCACATCTGCATTGAAATCAGCGAAGCTTTCGGCACAGTCGCCTCCCTGGACGATAAAAGCCTCGCCCCGCCCCGCCCGGATCAGGTCGTGCTTGAGATTACGGGCCTCCCCGGCAAAAATCAACGGCGGGAATCCGGCCAAGGTCGCCTCGACTTCCCGGGCATGTGCTGCGTCTTTGTAGCTTGGCTGTTGCTTAATGGGGAAATTTCTCCAACTATTGGGTTTCCATGTCATGGTGTTTCCTTGTAATGTATTGGCGGGATTATAGCCTATTCTTCCATTGAAAAAGCCCATGGACGCGGGATCCGGTAACAAAAGATGATTTTTCTTCTCAAATTTTATACTTTTTTAAGAGAAAATATGCTTTTTCACATGGTGAATAAAGTGTGAACAACTCATATTAAAAAATGCAACCCGCGTACACGGGCTTTGCCGAAATTCGCTGTCAACCCCGATCACTTTTTTGCGACAAATGTGACAAAATTGGCCCACTGGAAAATCGTGTGGACCACCCCAAAACCCGCCGCCCGACACATCCGAATATTTTCATCGATCGTAAACGGTATCAGCACATTTTCCAGCGCTTCCCGCTTGCGGGATATCTCCAGATCGGTGTATCCCTGCGCCCGTTTGTAGCGATAATAGATATCAATCATCTGTTTATCAAACTGCGGATCATCGAAGACCACTTTTTCAGAAAACACAAACATGCCTCCGTCGTTTAGCTCCCGGCCTATTTTTTCGACCAGGCGGGTCCGCTGCATCGGTCGGATGAATTGCAGTGTGTAATTGGCAACCGCCACGTCACAGCCCCGGTAGTCGTATGTCAATACGTCCGCCTGCTCCAGCTGCACTTCGGCATCAAACGCATGGGCTTTTTGGCGCGCCTGCTCCACCATCGCTTCGGAAGTGTCAATCCCGACCAACACCATCGGTGTCGTCATGCGGCGATGCAGTTCAAGGAGAAATTTCGCTGTGGAAGATCCCAAATCAACAATACGCCGATCCGCACGCTCTTCGGCGAGGATCCAGTCGATGATCAGGGTTTGCACCGTGTCATAGAACGGCACCGACCGCTCCAGCATATCATCAAATACCGAAGCCACCGCCTGATCGAATGTAAACTGTTGCGCGATCGGGCGTTCAAAAACACGATCCGTCATGCCGGATACCCCCCTTCTATGTTGCACGGTATCGTGCTGCGCTGGGCGGCAGCAATGTCCCGGACAATCTGTTCCCGCAGCGCTTTCAGGCTGTCAAAACGCCGATGGGAGCGGATGCGCTGGACGAAGGCGACTTCGACGGTGCCGAAAACTGCCCCTACATCCCGACCGATCACATGGGTTTCGACGGCAAACGTTCCGTCCGTCGTGACCCGATGCCCCAGGAAACTCACGCTCGGAAACCATTGGCCGCCAATCCGGGTGCAGGTCGCATAGACCCCGTCGGCCGGAAGCTGGTAGTGTGCCACCTGCAGATTGAGGGTCGGCACCAACTCCCGGCCGCCCAGCCCCTGACCGGCAATCACTGTTCCGCCGATCGCATACA
>CAZRUT010000168.1:0-3352 GCA_964603215.1 uncultured Nitratifractor sp. | reverse complement strand
AAATAGGCACGCAGCGCCTTGTAGCCTCCTGCGACACGGGGAACGGTAACGCCCGCTTCGTGTAGCCACGTTTGGGCGATGTGTGAGCGTTGACCGCCGCGCCAGCAAAAGAGCAATGCTTCCGGATGGGTGGCGACAAAATCAACCCACGCTTTGATCCGTGCCTCTTTGACCGCTCCGCCGACAAGGCGATGGCCCAGTGCAACGGCGGCTTCATTTCCGTGATGTTTGTATGCAATGCCGACCTGCCGGCGCTCTGCGTCATCCATCAGCGGGAGGTTGGCCGCGTCGGGAAATGTTCCTTTGGCAAACTCGACAGGGGCACGGACATCCATCAGGGGACGGCGCTCAAGAACCAGAGCACGGAAATCCTCGATCGTTGGCAAAGGCATTATGTTTCCCTTTCAATAACCTATTGGCCGGATTATAGCCAAAAGTAGTGAACAAAATCGGCGAAAATAACGACGGGATGATTCCATAGATGCATTTTAAAACTATTACGCTATAATACGCACCCTTTTCTATCTCGATTAGGATTATTTTTGCGAAAGGAGAACCCGACATGCCAAAAATGAAGAGCGTCAAAGGCGCCGTCAAGCGCTTCAAGATCAAAAAGAATGGATCGATCAAACGCGGCACGGCATACCGAAGCCATATTTTGTCCAAAGTGGATGGCAAACACCACCGACAGATGCGCAGTCCAAAAGTCATTGACAAAGCTGATGCAAAAAACATCAAAGAAATGATCAACTGAACCCGGCCAGGCTATCCCCCCGATCAGGGGCAAGTTCGAACAGAGAGAATGTTCGACACCTATTTTCAAACACGAAACTAAGGTAAAGGAACACTATGAGAGTAAAAAACGGACGCGTACGACACAAACGACACAAACGACTGCTGAAACAGGCACGCGGTTTCTACAGCGGACGACGCAAACATTTTCGCAAAGCAAAAGAGCAACTTGAACGCTCTTTGGTTTACAGTTATCGAGATAGACGACAGAAAAAGCGCGATTTTCGCAAATTGTGGATTATCCGGATCAATGCGGCAGCACGACTGAATGACCTCAACTACTCCCGTTTTATGCACGGTCTGAAGCTGGCCAACATTGAACTGGATCGCAAAATTCTTGCGGACATGGCCATGAATGCGCCGGAACGTTTTTCCCAGGTTGCCGAAGCAGCCAAAACCGCTCTGGCAAAATAATACTTGAACCCGTCCGTGTGGCGGGCTTCAGTGTTTATGGACCGAGCGACCGATCCAGTTCCTGAAACAGGCCATCCATTTCTTCTCCGACACGCTTCATGCTTTTGATCCATTTTTGCATAAATTTCTCAGTTTTGTTCAGATCCACTTCGATGCGATCCTGCGTGAAGACAATGCCGCTTTCATGAGGTGATCGCGTCTGGCCCTGGCGCAAATCGTGTTCTATTTTTTTAAAATTCCCATCAACCTTTTTGGCTAATTTTTCAAAAAAATCTTTGGTTTTCTGTGTATCGATGATGATGCGCCCATTTTCTACAACAATTCCGATGGGAGGATTTGAAGGGCCGTGGACGGGATGGATGGCCTGAGGCTCAGGGGCGGGACGGGTTTGGATACTCTGATGAGGTGCTACAACGTCCTGAAGACTCTGCGAGACGTAATCCCCTTTATTTTCTTTGTGGCTGCATCCATTTAGCCCGAAGAACAACATGGTCAGCACGACCATAAAATGATTGTAGTGCATGGCAGCTCCTTGTGTATATTGTGTATTATAGCCCATAAGGATTCATTGTCAAGTGTGGTTAATTTTTCATTGTTTTTGTTGTGGTATATTTCTTCTCCATGTTGTCATGCTTGACAAATAATATTATTTAGTATAGAATAACAGTAAGCGTTTATGTGGAAAGGAGGAGGCCGTGAAAAAGTTTTTTATTTTTTTGTCCTTTTGGGTCTTTGTCTTGACGCTTTCTGCAAAACTCACAACGGCTTCCAAAGGTCTCTCCGTCGAATATGTGGTGCAAAACGGAGACACATTGTATGTGATTGCCCAAAAACACCACACAACAGTCGGTGATGTACTCAAAGCAAATCATTTGGGTTATCAAGCCGTGATTAAAGTGGGCCAGAAACTTACTGTTCCGCTCAACACATATTTTCCAACTGCTAAGCCAGAACAGACCGATGCCGCCCCTGCTCCCGCGCCGAAAAAGAAACCCGTTGGGAGCAAAACAGTTTCGTATACGGTTCAAAACGGCGATACGCTTTTTACCATTGCCCGCGCGCATCACACTTCCATACGCGCCGTCCTGGAGGCCAATCACATGGAGCGGGATATTGTGATCAAAGTCGGGCAGAACCTTTCGGTGCCAACCAACAATTACTTTCCCGATGTGTCGGGAGCCCCTTCCGCCGACCTGCCGACACAGCGCCATCCCACGGCCTCCAAAAAGCCATCGGCCCCTTCTTCCACCGAAACCTATACCGTTACGGCAGGCGATACTCTTTTTTCAGTTGCCCGCAAAAATCATATCGTCATTAGTAAATTAATGCAATACAATCATATTGGACTGGGCGATACGCTGCGGGTGGGTCAGATTCTCAAAATCTCATCCAGTGCAACGTTTATCACATCTGAGGGGCTGAAGGGTTCTTCCTCAAAAAAAGAAACCCATAAAAGAACATTGCCCATCGGCGCCATGCCAAGCTACACCGTCAAAAAAGGCGACACCCTTTGGGGTATTGCCCACAAGCACCATTTGACGCTGACCGAGATACGCACGCTGAACAAAATGAAAAAAAATGATCGGATTCATGCCGGAACGATTTTGGCTGTTGGCAAAGCGGTGCGACCCAAGCCCAAAACCTACCGGGTAAAAAAAGGCGACACGCTTTGGTTGATTGCGAAAAAAAACAATATGAATACACGGCAATTACGTCGGCTCAATCACATGCGGCGCAAAGATCGAATTCATACCGGCATGATACTGGCACTCTCCAAAGATGCCACCTCCAGGCAGGACAGAAAAACCAACCTGATGATTGAAAAACTCAAGAAAAAGGGTGCAAAACAGAGTGAAATCGATGCGGTACTCGCACGGGTAAAAAGGAGCAAGAAGCACCATCCGAACATCACAGAAATCTTGGCCCAGGTCAAACGTGAAAAGAGAAACAAGCAGATCAAAACCCCGTTACGCGTGACCAAAAAAGGCAAGAAGCATCATGCGCGTACAAGCTTGGCGGCTTCCCTGCTCAATGGCCACAGCAGCCGGTCATCCCGCTGGTCGGGCAACAGCAAAACCATCCGCATTGCCAAGCGCTACCTCGGGCATCGCTATGTCTGGGGGGCGGTGGGGCCGCGTTCCTTTGA